>CAYUPN010000003.1:26759-81570 GCA_964446605.1 uncultured Bifidobacteriaceae bacterium
CGACCTCCCGCGCTCCCGTGCGTCCGCGCCGGCTCCGCCCAGGCGACACGGTCGCGATCGTCGCACCGGCGACCGCGACGTTCTTTCCCGTGGACCTGGACATCGCGCGGGAGTCGCTCGAAGCGATGGGCCTGAAAGTCATCGTCGGCGAGCACATCTTCGCGCGGCACGGGAACCTGGCGGGACGCGACGAGGAGCGCGCCGCGGATCTCAACGGCTTCTTCTCGGACCCGACGGTCTCCGGCATCGTCGCGCTCCGCGGCGGCTGGGGATCCGCGCGCCTGCTGCCGCTGCTCGACTACGATGCCATCGCCGCCAACCCCAAGGTGCTGCTCGGGTACAGCGACATCACCGCGCTGCTGCTCGCGATCCACGCGCGGACGGGGCTGGTGACCTTCCACGGCCCCGTCGCCTCGTCGAGATGGAACCGGTTCGCCTACGGCCTGATGCGCCGGCTGATCTTCGACGGGGAGGCGCTGACCTTCGAGAACGTGAAGCAGGTGGAACCGGGCGAGCTGGCGCAGCGCCAGCACCGCATCCGGACGCTCAATCCCGGCACCGCGCGCGGCCGGCTGCTCGGCGGGAACCTGACCGTGCTGACGGCACTGCTGGGATCCCCCTACCTGCCGGACTTCTCCGGCGCGATCCTGTTCCTGGAGGACACCAACGAGGCGCCGTACCGCATTGACCGGATGATCACGCAGCTGAAGCTGGCCGGGGTGCTCGAGGAGGTCCGCGGGCTCGTGTTCGGCGAGTGCACGGAATGCGATCCGGGTGAGGGCAGCTACGGGCAGCTCACGCTGGAGGAGATCCTGCTCGACCACGTGAAGCCGCTCGGCATCCCCGCCTGGCATGGCGCGATGATCGGCCACATCCCGAGGCAGTTCACGCTGCCCGTCGGCAGCGAGGTGGCCATCGACGCCGGGGCCGGCACGATCCGGATGCTCGCGTCGGCCGTGACCTGAGGCGGTGGAGAGGGTCCCGTAGAATTGGAGGTGATGCGCCCTGCCGCCCTCGCCGTTCTGGCCGTCTTGTCCATGTCTACTCCGTCCGCCAACGCCGCGCTCCCTGGAGCGCAGCCGGCCTCGCTGCCGCCCATCGCCTACGTCCTGCGTTTCCCCGAGCCGCACACGCACTATGTCGACGTCGAAGCCACCGTGCCGGCGGGTGGCCGCGGCCACGTCGAGCTCGCGATGGCCGTGTGGACGCCGGGGTCGTACCTCGTTCGCGAGTATTCGCGCCATGTCGAGGACGTGCGGGCCGAGGCCGACGGCGCGCCGCTCGCTGTCGAGAAGACGGCGAAGAATCGCTGGCGCCTGGACACCGGCGGCGCGCAGTCGGTCACGGTCAGGTATCGCGTGTACGGCCGCGAGATGTCGGTGCGGACCAACTGGATCGAGGCCGGCTTCGCCCTCATCAACGGCGCGCCGACGTTCCTGACGCTCGCGGACGACCCGGGTCCCCGCCCGCATGAAATCCGCGTCGAACTGCCGGACGGCTGGCACACCGCGATCTCCGCGCTCCCGGCGTCCTCCGCGCCGAACCATTTCGTCGCGCGGGACTTCGACACGCTCGTGGACTCGCCGATTGTCGCCGGCAGCCCCTCGGTCCACGAGTTCACCGCCGCGGGACGGCCCCACGTCCTGGTGAACGTCGGCGACGACTCGATGTGGGACGCCGAACGGTCGGTTGCGGATCTCACGAAGCTCGTGGAGACGCACGCCGCCTTCTGGAAGGGCGTGCCGTACGACCGCTACGTCATTTTCAACGTGATCACCGAAGCGGGCGGCGGGCTCGAGCACCGCGACTCCACGGTCCTGATGACGAGCCGATGGAAGACGCGCACGCGTCGCGCCTACGCCGACTGGCTCTCGCTGGTCAGCCACGAGCTGTTCCACGCCTGGAACGGCAAGCGGTTGCGTCCCGTCGAGCTCGGGCCGTTCGAGTACGGACAGGAGAACTACACGCGCGCCCTCTGGACCGTCGAAGGGCTGACCAGCTACTACGGCGACCTGCTCGCGGCCCGCGCCGGCGTGATCTCGCAGGACGAGTATCTCGGCGAGCTCAACTCGATGATCGCGGATCTGCAGGCGACGCCGGGCCGCCTCGCGCAACCGGTCACCGAGGCGTCCTTCGACGCCTGGATTCGCTACTACCGGCAGGACGAGAACACGCCCAACACCACCGTCAGCTACTACACCAAGGGCGCAATCGTCGGCCTGCTGCTCGATCTCGAGATTCGCCGTGTGTCGGACGACGCCGTGTCGCTCGACGATGTCATGCGGGCGGCCTACGGGCAGTATTCGGGGGCGACGGGGTTCACGTCGGAACAGTTCCGGTCGCTCATCTCGGAGGTCGCCGGACACGACCTCTCCGGCTGGCTGCGGCACGCACTGGACACGACGCGCGAGCTCGACTACGCGCCGCTGGCCCATGTCGGGCTGCAGCTGAACGAGGACTCGCCGGGACCCGGCGGCCGTGCCTGGCTCGGGCTGCAGCTCTCCCGCCCGGCGACCGTGAAAGACGATGGCGGACGGCTCGTGGTGACGCAGGTCCGGCGGGGCACGCCAGCCTGGAAGGCCGGCGTGAACGTCGACGACGAGATCATCGCGCTCGGAGGCTACCGGGTGCGCCCGGACCAGTGGGAGGCCCGGCTTGCGGCGTTCCGGCCCGGCGAGACGGTGCCGCTGCTGATCGCGCGCCGCGAGCGGCTGCTGACGCTGGACGTCACGCCGGAGCCGGAGCCGCCCCGCGCCCACCTCGCGCCGGACCCCGGCGCATCCGACGCTGCCCGCCGGCGGAGGAGCGGCTGGCTGGGCGACGGCTCCTGACCCGCCCGCTATACTTCGAACAGATGCGCTTCGCGCCTGAGTACATCAAATACGTCCTCAACGAGAACTTCGAGGATGCCAAGCGGTTGTTCCTCGCCCCGCTCATGGCGATTCACCGCGCGCATCTCGTCATGCTCGCGGACCGCGCCATCGTCCTGCCTGACGTCGCGCGCCGGATCCGCGACGCGCTCGAGGCGCTGGACGAGGCGGAGGTCCGGCAGGTCACCTACGACGGCAGCTGCGAGGATCTCTTCTTCTACATCGAACGCCTGCTGATCGAGCGCTGCGGCGAGGAGGTCGCCGGCCGCCTGCACACCGCCCGCAGCCGCAACGACATCGACATGACGATGTACCGGATGCGGCAGCGGGAGTTCGTGCTGGCGCTCTACGAGCGGACGCTCGCGCTGCGCGACAGCCTGCTCGCGCTCGCCGGCCGCCACCGCGAGACGGTGATGGCCGTCCACACGCATACTCAGCCGGCCCAGCCGAGCACCGCCGCACACTATCTGCTGGCCGTGATCGAGCAGCTCGAGCGCGACGGCGTCCGGCTGCGCGCCGCGTACGAGACGACCAACCGCTGCCCGCTCGGATCCTGCGCGGTGACGGGCACGGGCTTTCCGATTGATCGCCAGCTCACGAGCGACCTCCTCGGCTTCGACGCGCCGACCGGCAACACCTACGGCAGCATCGCGACCGTCGATTACCTGCTCGAGAGCGTCTCGGCGTCGGCGGTGCTGCTGGCGGGGCTCGGCCGGTTCGTGCAGGACCTGCTGCTCTGGTCGACCCGGGAGTTCGGCGCCGTCCGGTTCGGCGACGGGTTCGTGCAGTGCAGCAGCATCATGCCGCAGAAGCGCAACCCGGTCGCCATCGAGCATGCCCGCGCTCTTGGCAGCAAGGCGCTCGGCCAGGCTCAGGCCATCGTCCTCGCCGTCCACAACACGCCATTCGGCGACATCGTCGACACCGAGGACGACCTGCAGCCGCTCGTCTCGTCCATGTTCGTGGACGCGTCCCGCACGGTCGCCCTCATGGCGGCGGCCATGCAGACCGCCGAGTTCGACGTCGAGAAGCTGGAGGCGCGGGCCGGCGAGGGTGGGACGACGCTGACGGAGCTGGCCGACACGCTGGTGCGCGACCATGGCCTGGCGTTCAAGGCGGCGCACGGCATCGCGGCGCAGGTGCTGCGAGGTCTGCAGGAGAACCCCGACGCGCAGCCGGCCGCGTTGCTGGCGGCCGTGTCGATGCACGCGGCCGGACGGCCGATCCTGTACTCGGAGACGGACCTCGCCAGGGTCCTGAGCCCGCGGCACTTCGTCGAGGTGCGGCAGACGCCGGGCGGGCCGGCCCCCGCGCAAACCGCGCGAGCGGTGGCGGAGTCGGAGGCGCGGCTCGAACAGGACCACGGCTGGCTGGCCGGGCGGCGCCAGGCGCTGTCGGCGGCCGAGGCGCGGCTGCGGAAGCGGGTCGCAACACTCTGAGCGGTCCAGCCGCATCGGTCGCGGCGCGCCGCGCGCCGTCAGGGATTCAGGAACCCGGCATGAGCGACGTTCCCCAACGCCCGTTCTCGCACACCGTGATCAGGGTCCTCCTGGTCGAGGCGCTCGTCATCGCCCTGCTCTGGCTCTCCGGGCATCACTTCGGCTGATCGCATGCACCTGCTCGACTGGCTCGTCGTCGCCGGCTATCTCGTCTGGGTCGTGACGGACGGGGTCAGGCGCACGCACGGCACCGACAGGGTCGAGGGCTACTTCCTCGCCAGCCGCAGCCTGCCGTGGTGGGCCGTCGGGCTGTCGGTGATGGCCACCCAGCTGAGCGCGATCACGCTGGTCGGCACGACGGGACAGGGGTACCGCGACGGCATGCGGTTCGTGCAGTTCTACTTCGGGCTGCCGATTGCGATGCTGATTCTCTCGGTCACCGTCGTCCCGTTTTTCTACCGGGCGAAGGTCTACACCGCCTACGAGTACCTGGAGAAGCGCTTCGACGCGAAGACGCGGACGCTGACGAGCGCGCTCTTCCTGCTGTCGCGCGGCCTGCAGTGCGGGGTCATCATCGCGGCCCCTGCCGTGATTCTGTCTATCGTGCTCGGCTGGAACCTGACGCTGACCGTGCTGGCGATCGGACTGCCGACGGTGATCTACACGATGGTCGGCGGCGTGCAGGCGGTCACGTGGACCGACGTCAAGCAGATGGTCGTGATCGTCGCCGGCATCGGCACGGCCGTCGTCGTGCTCATCGCGGGCCTGCCCGAGAACGTCGGCGTCGCGCACGCGCTGCACGTGGCCGGGACCGTCGGCCTGATGCAGTCGGTCGATTTCTCCTTCGACCTCGAGAACACCTACACGTTCTGGTCCGGCATGATCGGCGGGCTGTTCCTGATGCTGTCGTACTTCGGCTGCGATCAGAGCCAGGTGCAGCGCTATCTGACGGCGAAGTCGGTCGAGGCCGGCCGCCAGTCGCTGCTGATGAGCGCCTACGCGAAGATCCCGCTGCAGGCGCTGATTCTGCTGACCGGCGTCCTCGTGTTCGTCTACTACCTGTTCGTGACGCCGCCGATGCTCTTCAACCCGGTCCACGAGGCTGCCGTGCGATCGGGCCCGCTCGGGGACCGATACGCCGCCCTGGAACAGGAGTTCGAAGCCGCGGCCGCTGCCAGGCGCGAGGCGGCATTTGCACTGGCGGCCACGCAGCGGATGAACGACCCGGAGGCTGTCGCGCTCGCCGAACACCGTTTCGGCGTTGCCGAAGGGCATGTCCGGGTCATCCGGCGCCATGCGGCCGACCTCGTGCGCGAGGTGACGGGAGACACGGGTTACAACGACGTCAACTACGTCTTCCCGACGTTCGTGACGACGCAGATGCCCGTGGGGCTCGTGGGGCTCATCATCGCCGCCATTTTCGCCGCGGCGATGTCGAGCATCGCTGCCGAGCTCAATTCGCTCTCGACCGCCACGTTGATCGACTTCTACCGGCGCTACGTGAAGCCCGAGGCGACCGAGCGGCACTACATCGCCGTGTCATGGACCGCCACCGCGATCTGGGGCGTGCTCGCGTGCGGCGTCGCGGTGTTCGCGGCCAACCTGGGGTCCCTCATCGAGGTCGTCAACCGGTTCGGGTCGTTCTTCTACGGGTCGCTGCTCGGGGTGTTCGTGCTGGCCATCGGCACGAAACGGGCGACCGGGACCGGCGCGTTCGTCGGGCTCATCGCCGGGATGAGCGCGGTCGCCTGGGTGGCCTTCAGCTACCCGCAGATCTCCTTCCTCTGGCACAACGTCGTCGGCGTGGTGGTCGTGACCGTTGTCGGCATGGCGGTGAGTCTGGTGACGCCGGCCCGCCCGACGCCGGCGATCGCCGGCGAGGCCGGCCCTCCGCCCCATGTATGATTCCCTGATATGTCGCAGCCCCCGCTCGTCGGCGTCATCATGGGCAGCAAGTCGGACTGGGAAACGATGCGTCATGCCGACGCGATGCTGACCGAGCTCGGCGTGCCGCACGAGTGCCGGATCGTCTCCGCGCACCGGACCCCGAAGGAGATGGCCGAGTACGCCGAAGCGGCGGAGGAGCGCGGGCTTCGCGTCATCATCGCCGGCGCCGGCGGCGCCGCACATCTGCCGGGCATGGTGGCGGCGCACACGACGCTGCCGGTCCTCGGCGTGCCGGTGGAGAGCCATGCGCTGAAGGGCATGGACTCGCTGCTCTCGATCGTGCAGATGCCCGGCGGCGTCCCCGTCGGTACCCTGGCGATCGGGAAGGCCGGGGCCATCAACGCCGCGCTGCTGGCGGCCTCGATCCTCGCGACGACCGACGAGGCGCTGCGCGAGCGCCTCCGGACGTTCCGCGCGAACCAGACCGCGCGCGTCCGCAGCGACACCCTTCCATGAAGCCGCCGGCGCCGATCCTGCCGGGCGCGACGCTCGGCGTCCTCGGCAGCGGCCAGCTCGGGCGCATGTTCGCGATGGCCGCGCGCCGGCTCGGCTACCGCGTACACGTCCTCTCACCCGATACGGACACGCCCACCGGCCAGGTCGCCGACGTCGAGATTGCCGCGCCGTACGAGGACCTCGACGCCATCCGCGCGTTCGCGCGCAGCGTCGACGTCGTGACGTTCGAGTTCGAGAACGTCCCTGCCGAAACGGCGGAGGCGGCTGCGGAGATCGTGCCCGTCCGGCCGAACGGGGCGGTGCTGCACATCGCGCAGCAGCGCGCCCGCGAGAAGGGGTTCCTGGCCGACAGGGGATTCCCGGTCACGCCGTTCGTGCGGGTGAGCACCGAAGAAGAGCTCGTGGCGGCGCTCGCACAGACTGGCGTTCCGGCCGTCGTGAAGACGGCAAGCTTCGGCTACGACGGGAAAGGGCAGGTGAAGGTCGCCGACGTTGCGGCGGCGCGCGAAGCCTGGCACCTCATGGGAGGCGCCGAGGTCATCGTCGAGCGCTTCATCTCCTTCGATCGCGAGGTCTCCGTCGTCGCCGCGCGTGGCGTGGCCGGCTGGACGACGTCGTACGGCGTGATCGAGAACACGCACGCGAACCACATCCTGGACGTGTCCGTGTGGCCGGCCGCCGTCGCTCCGCACGTGGAGCGGCTGGCCTCGGAGATCGCGCGGGGCGTGCTCGAGGAGCTGGACGTCATCGGCGTCCTCTGCGTCGAGTTCTTCCTGACGACCGGCGGCGAGCTCCTCATCAACGAGCTCGCGCCGCGTCCCCACAACTCCGGGCACCTGACCATCGACGCGGCCGTCACCAGCCAGTTCGAGCAGCAGGTGCGGGCCATCTGCGGCCTGCCGCCCGGCTCCGTCGAACGCCTGCGCCCGGCGGCCATGGCCAACCTGCTCGGCGATCTCTGGGCGGCGGGCGAGCCGGACTGGGCGGCCGCTTGCCTGATTCCGGACGTCAAGCTGCACCTCTATGGCAAGGCGGAGGCGCGTCCCGGACGCAAGATGGGGCATCTGACCGCATTGGCGGACACTCCGCAGAAGGCGCTGGAGTTGGTGTTGAAGGCGAGGGGGGGGCTCGGGTCTGATCAGGTCTGATCAGGTCGGATCAGGTCTGATCAGGTCGGATCAGGTCGGATCAGGTCGGATCAGGTCGGATCGGGTCCCGCCCGCGCCTGCCCCGGTCGCGCGGGCGGATCGGGTCCCGCCCGCGCCTGCCTCAGTCGCGCGGGCAGGATCGGGTCTGCGCGGCCGCTCGCTGATTCCTGCTCGCGGTCGCGCGCCGGTTGACTAAGCAGCAACGGAAACACCACGATCAGGCCGCGCCCGCGGCCGGGCGCCGTTATCGCCCATGCCCCTTCGACTCGGACTCTCTCCCTGGGCCCACCAGCTGCTCCCGGCGCGGCGCCGGACCTATCCCCGGTTCACCGGTTCACTCGAAATCCCGGTCGTCATCGTCGGTGGCGGGCTCACCGGGTGCGCGACGGCGTATGCGCTGGCCGCCGCGGGCGTCCGCGTGGCCCTTCTCGAAGGCGACCAGATTGCCGGAGGCGCCACGTCGCGTGCGTCGGGCCTGCTGCTGGCCCGGCCCGAGGCGGCCTATCTGGATCTCGAGCGCCGGCACGGGCGCCGCATCGCGCGTGCTCTCTGGCAGGACACCCGGCGCGGGGCGCTCGACGCGCAGGCCACGCTGCGGCGTCTCAGGATTCGCAGCGGCCTCGCCACCTACAACGCCATCCTCGCGGCACGGACGGACGACGATGTGAAGGTGCTGCGGCGGGAGCTGACGGCACAGAAGGCCGCGGGCATCGACGGGAGCTGGATCTCCCCGCGCGCGCTCGAACAGGCGACCGGACTCGAAGGCGATGGCGGCATCAGGTCGCAGGGGCACGCGTGGGTGGACCCCGTGCGGACCGCAGTCGGACTGGCGCGTGCGGCGGCGGTTCGCGGCGCCGGGGTCTTCGAGCGCAGTCCGGTCGATCGGATCCGGTTCGGCAAACGCGGCGTCGAGATCGCGTGCGGCAGGCATGTGATCACTGCCGAGACGGTCATCGTGGCCACGGGTGAAGCGGGAGAGCTGTTCAAGCCGCTCGCACGGCACTTCGTCGAGGCAGAGACCTACGCGGTCCTGACGCCGAAGATGAGCGCGGCCGTCCGAAGGGCTGGCGGGGTCCGCGCGTCGATCGTCCTGGACCGCCTCGACCCGCCGCACCGGCTGTGCTGGCTCGGCGGGGATCGCATCCTCTGGACGGGGGCCGATCAGCCGCCCGTGCCCGAGCGGAAGCGACGTGAGGTGATGATCCAGCGCACGGGGCAGCTCATGTACGAGCTGCTCCTTGCCCTGCCGGCCATTTCGGGCACGCAGCCGGATTTCTCCTGGCATGCTCCCGTGCACCGTACCGCCGACGAGGTTCCGTTCGTCGGCTCGCACCGGAACTATCCACGGCATCTCTTCGCGCTCGGGCTGGGCGCGAACCTGTCGGCGTCCTTCCACGCCGCCCGCCTGCTCGTGCGCGCCATCCAGGACGCCCCCGAACGGTCGGACGAGTACTTCGGCTTCACCAGGCTCGCGGGCCGCTGAGAGGGCCGCTTCCGGAAAGGTAGACTGGCAGCCATGTCCCGCCGTCCGTTCGCGCTCGCGCTCGCCGCACTGTTCGCGCTCCTCGTCACTGCTCCCGCCGCTCGCGACGCCGTTCCCGACTCGGGGCTGGTCGGCCTCCAGCTCCTGCTCCGCAAGCTGGCCGTCGCCGGCACGGTCATGCACGTCACCGCGCATCCGGACGATGAGAACAACGCGCTGCTGGCGAAGCAGAGCCATGGGGACGGATTGCGGGTGGTCCTGGCGACGGCGACGCGCGGCACCGGCGGCCAGAACGAGATCGGGCCGGAGCTGTTCGACGCGCTCGGCGTGCTGCGCACCGAGGAGCTGCTGGCGGCGCACCGCTTCGACGGCGCGGAGCAGCGCTTCGCGCGCGCCGTCGACTTCGGCTATTCCTTCAGCGTCGAGGAGAGCTTCGAGAAGTGGGGGCGTGAGGAGATCGTCGGCGACTACGTGCGGCTCGTCCGACTGATTCGGCCGGATGTGATGGTCACCATGCGGCCGGATCTCGGCGGAGGCGGCCAGCATCATCAGGCGTCGGCGCTCATCGGGCTCGAGGCGTTCCGCGCGGCCGGCGATCCGGCGCGCTACGCGGATCAGCTGGCGGAGGGGCTGCGCGCGTGGCAGCCGGCGAAGATCTACACCTCAGCCTACTACGGGTTCTTCAGGGGCGAGCCGAAGCCCGACGACTTCGACAGCCTCCTCGCCTTCGACGCCGACACGTGGGACCCGCTGCTGGGAAGCACGTACAACGAGATCGGCAGCCGCGCGCGGGCCATGCACAAGTGCCAGGGGTTCGGACAGCTCCTGGCATTGCCGGGTTCGTTCGTCATCCGCTACCGGCTCGAGGACACGACGCTTGCCAATCAGAAGGGGAGACGCGAGACGTCCATGCTGGACGGGCTCGATCTCTCGCTGCCTGGCCTCGCCCGGCGCTTCGCCGGCCCGAACCCTCCGAAGCGTCTTACGGACGCGCTCTCGGCCATCGACGCGTCCGTGACGGAGGCGGCGCGGCGTTCGGCGTCGGGCCGGCCCGAGGACGCGCTGAAGCCGCTGGCAGCCGGACTCGCCTCCACGCGTGAGCTCAGGAGCTGGCTGACGGCGTCGGGGCTCGAGGCTGATGCGACCTACGAACTCGACTTCAGGCTCGCCCGCACGGAGTCGCTCTTCCAGGACGCCCTCGCGGCCGCGCAGGGGCTGCGGCTGGAGGCCCTGTCCGACACCGGCATCGTCACGCCCGGGCAGGCGGTGAAGCTCCGGATTATCGCGGCCAACCGCGGCGGCGTGCCGGCCGATCTCCAGCGGGTCGTGATCTCCGGGCTCCAGGCGAAGGGCACGTGCGAGGCGGGCCGGATGGATGGCGGCTCGGTGCGGAACTGCGAGATCGAGGCCGCGGTTCCGGAGGATGCCGCGCTCACCGAACCGCATTTCCGCCGCAGCAGCGAGGCTGCTCGCTACATCGTCGACAAGGACGTGCCGTTCGGCTATCCGTTCCGGCCGACGCCGTTCCGCGCACGGTTCGAGTTCGTGATCGCGGGCGCGCCGGTCAGCGTCGATGGGCCGATTCAGTACCGGTACGAGGGGAACATCTTCAGCGGGGAGAAGCGATCGGAGCTGCTGGTCGTGCCGGCGCTGAGCGTCCGCGTGCAGCCGGCGATCGCCATCGTGCCGACCGGCGCGGAAGCCGGCGAGCGGGTCAGGGACGTGCAGATCACCGTGACGTCGAGCGCGCCACAGGCGATGAACGCGACCGTCACGATCGAGACGCCGCAGGGCTGGCAGGTCGAGCCGGCGAAGCAGGAGATGCGCTTTGCGCGCGCGGGCGAGGCCTCGGCCGTCCGGTTTTCCGTCAGGCCGCCCGGGGCGCTCGCCGAAGGGGAGCAGGCGATCACGGCTGTCGTCAACGCGGAAGGGCGGCGCTGGACGAAGGGATTCGAGGTCATCGAGTATCCACACATCCGACGACGGCACATCTATGCTCCTTCATCGACCGCGGTGAAGGCGATCGACGTCGCGGTACCGGACGGGCTCCGCGTCGGCTACGTGATGGGCGTAGGGGACCAGGTGCCGCAGGCGATCGAGCAGCTCGGCATGGAGCTGCGGCTGCTGACGGCCGGCGATCTCGCGGCCGGCGACCTGTCGCAGTACGACGCCATCGTCACCGGCGTGCGCGCGTACGAACGGCGGGCCGATCTTCGAGCCTACAACCACCGTCTGATCCAGTACGCCGAGCAGGGTGGCGTGGTGCTGGTTCAGTACAACAAGTTCGAGTTCAACGCCGCACAGTACGGGCCCTATCCGGCGAAGGTCAGCTCCGGACGCGTGACCGATGAGACGGCACCGGTCACCGTGCTCGTGCCCGACCACCCGGTGTTCAACACGCCGAACCGGATCGACGAACGCGCCTGGACGGACTGGGTCCAGGAGCGCGGGCTGTACTTTCTCGGCGAGCGCGACGAACGGTACGTCGATCTCGTCGAGATGACCGATCCGTTCCCGGAGAACGCCGGCCCGAAGCGCGGCGCGCTCGTCGAGGCCAGAGTGGGCCGCGGGCGCTGGATCTACATCGGGCTGGGCCTGTGGCGGCAGCTGCCGGCGGGCACGACCGGCGCGTACAGGCTGCTCGCCAACCTGCTGGCGCTCGGCGACGCGGAGCGCTGAGCCCGGGCTCCACTCGCTCGCGGCAGTTCAGAGCCGTGACACCTCTTCCGGACGTTCTCGTCGTCGGCGCGGGGCCTGCCGGCTCGACGGCCGCGCGGACGCTGGCGTTCGCGGGCGCGCGGGTGCGGGTTCTGGATCGCGCCCGCTTCCCGAGGCACAAGCCCTGCGGAGGCGCGATCAGCATGCGGGCGGTCACGAGATTCCCGTGGCTTGCCGACGCCCTCCACCGCATTCCCACTCACCGAATCTCGACGCTGTACCTCGAGGGTCCGTCCGGCGCCGGCGTGACACTGCGGTCGCCGGGCCCGGCGGCATTGATGATTCGCCGTGTCGAGTTCGATCACCTGCTCGCGCAGCTCGCGGTGGAAGCGGGAGCCGAGCTGATCGAGGGAGTCGAGATCGGACAGGCCGAGGCGCTTGCGGATCGCGTGCGGCTGCGCGCGCGCGACGGACGCACCTTCGACGCCCCGCTCGTCGTCGCCGCCGACGGCGTTTACAGCGTCGTCGCGCGGCGGCTCGGGCTGAATGCGGGATGGCGCGCCGATGCGGTCGCGCTCGACATGATGGAGGAGACGCCGGTCGAGACGCTGCGGTGCGCCCAGCCGGGCAGCCTCTGGGTGTCGTACGGCCATCGCGGCGGGGAGGGGTACGCGTACGTCTTTCCGAAGGCGGCGCATGTCAACGTCGGAATCGGGTACGTCCTCGACTATTACCGCGCGCGCGTCGCGACGCCGCCATACGAGCTGCAGCGCGGCTTCGTCGAAGAGCTCTGCCGGCGCGGTGTTCTCACTGGCCACTCGAGCCGGGAACACTTCACGCCCTACCAGATACCGGTCGGCGGCGTGCTGCCGAGGACCGCGACGTCGCGCGTGCTGCTGGCGGGAGACGCCGGCGGCTTCGTCAACGGCATTACGGCGGAAGGGATCTACTACGCGATGGTGTCCGGCGACCTCGCCGCACGCGCCATTACGCACGGCCGACCGGAGTCGTACGAGCAGCTCTCGCGCGCGGAGATCGGCGCCGAGCTGCGCGACGCGGTGCTCGTGCAGCGGCACCTGCTGCGAACGCCCGGGCGCATCGACACCGTCGTCGCCGCCGCCGCGCGGGACAGCAGCCCGGCGGACCGTGCAATCCGCTACCTGATGGGGCTGACGCCGTACGCGACGGCGCGGCGCGGGCTCGTCATGGCCGCACCGCTGGCGGCCGCCCGGTTGGTGATCGCGGGGCTTACCGGAAGTTCGGCGACGACGACACCTGCTGCGGCTGGCGGGTAAGCCCGCGCGTTGCACGGCCGGACTGAAGTCCGGGCGCTACGACGCTGCATGGCCGGACTGAAGTCCATCCCTGCGAGGCCGGAAGATTGCCTCGAGGGCCGGGCGGAGCGCCGGATAGCGAAACTCGAATCCCATCTCCAGCGCGCGCGCAGGGAGCACGCGGGCGCCCGTCAGCACCATCGCCTCTGCCATTTCGCCCATCGCCAGCCGGAGCGCGAATGCCGGCGCGCGGAAGATGGCGGGCCGCCGCAGCACGCGCGCCAGCGTCTGCGTGAACTCGGCGTTGGTCACCGGCTCCGGCGCCGTCGCGTTCACCGGCCCGTCCGCCGAGGCGTGCTCGAGCAGGAAGATCACCAGGCGCACCCAATCGTCGCGGTGAATCCACGACCAGTACTGCCGGCCGCTGCCCAGCGGCCCGCCGAGCCCGAGCTGGAACGGCAGCAGCATCGGACCGAGCGCTCCGCCTCCGCGCTCGAGCACGGGGCCGGAGCGGAGCACGACGACGCGTGTGGTGGGTGAGCGTGCGGCTTGTGCCTCGCGCTCCCACGCGGAGGCGAGCTGCGCGAGGAAGTCGTGCCCGGGCGGATCCGCTTCGGTCACGACCTCGTCGCCGTGCGGTCCGTAGTAGTTCGTCCCCGAACTGGACACGAAGACGCGCGGAGGCCTGGCCGCTGCGGCGATGGCGGCCGACAGGCTGCGCGTCGGCAGGATCCGGCTGTCCAGGAGCACCGTCTTCCGCCGCGTCGTCCAGCGGCCGCTCGCCAGCGATTCGCCGGCGAGGTTCACGACGCCGTCGGCGTCGTCGATCACGGAACTCCAGGGACCCGCATTGCCGTCCGGGCACCACTCGACCTGCCGGACGTCCCAGTCAGGGCGCGTGCGGCGGGTCAGGACGGTGACGTCGTGGCCCGCGTCGAGGAGTGTCTGCACGAGTGGACGACCCAGGAACCCGGTGGCTCCGGCTGCGACGATGCGCATGGGGGGATTATCGGAGATCGGGTCGGATCTGGTCGGATCAGGTCTGACCGGTTCCGGCCAGGTCGCCGCGGGCTTTGCGTCCGCGTGGTCGCCATGCTAGGCTACTAACTAACTGGTTGTTTAGTTATGGCTCCGGTGCGTCAACGTCGGAACCCCGCACGCACGCGCGCCCGCATCCTCGCGGCCGCGCTCGACGAGTTCGCCGCCCGCGGCTTCGACGCCGCCCGCGTCGACCGGATCGCGGCCCGCGCGCGCGTGAACAAGGCGCTGCTCTACTACTACTTCGGCAACAAGCGGGCCCTCTATCATGCCGTCCTGCTCGGCCAGGCGGAGCAGCTGCTCGCCGCGCTGCAGCCCGTCGTCGAGGGCCCGCTCGACGCCGGGGCGAAGCTGGACGCCTACGTCGAAGCGCTCGTCCACTACTTCAGTGGCCGCAACCCGATGACGAGCCTGATGCTCCGCGAGCTCGCGGACGGCGGCCGCCATCTCGAACCCGACGTGCTGCGCCGGATGGTCGTGATGCCGGGGCTGCTCGCCACGCTCGTGCAGCAGGGTCGCCGCGAGAAGGTGTTCGCCGACCGCAATCCGGTGATGGTCCATCTCGTGCTCGTCGGCACGACCCTGTTCATGTCGGGCAACGCCGCCATTCGCACACGCATCGCGCAGATGCGGCTGGCGCAGCCGCCCGTCGACACCGCCGACGTCATCGCCGAACTGCAGGTGCTCGCCCGGCGCCTGCTCCTGAAGGAGTCCTGATGCCGCGTATGAGCCGCCTCCGTTCGTGGTCCCTGGCCGCGGCGCTGGCCGCACTGGTCGTGACGGCTGGCTGCGGCAACGACGGGCCCGTGACGAGCGCCCGCGTCTCCGGATTCGTCGAGGCAGACGACGTCCAGATTGCCGCCGAGGTCGGCGGACGGGTCGTCGAGCTGAACTTCGACGAGGGAGACCGTGTCGAGGCCGGCCAGGTGCTCGTGCGGCTCGACACGCGGGACACGGAGCTGGCGCTCACCCGTGCACGTGCCGAGCGTGCCCAGGCCGAGGCGCAGCTTCGCCTGCTGCAGGCGGGCTCGCGTCCCGAGGAGATCCGGCAGGCCGGGGCGCAGGTGGCGGCCGCGGAGGCCGAGGTGACGGCCGCGGAAGCGGAGCTCGCCAGCGCCGCCGCCGATCTCGAGCGGTACGAAGCGTTGCTGCGCGCGAACGCCGGATCGGTGAAGGCGCGAGACGACGCCCGCACGCGGCGCGACGTCGCGGAAGGGCGGCTGAAGGCGGCGAGGCAGCGGGCCGAAGCGGCGCGCGAGACGCTGGCGCGATTCCGCAGCGGCGCGCGCACGCAGGAGATCGAGGCCGCGCGTGCGAGGGTCGCCGCGGCCGATGCGCAGATCGCGACGCTGGAGAAGGCGCTCGAAGACGCCACGGTGGAGGCGCCGGTCGCCGGCGTGGTCACGAACCGCCTGGTCAACCTGGGCGAGCTGCTCGCGCCGCGCACGCCGGTCGCCGTCATCACCGACCTCGACCGCGCCTGGGCCGAGGTCTTCGTGGACGAACCGCTCGTACCGCGGCTGCGCGTCGGACAGCAGGCCACCGTCTTCACCGACGCAGGCGGCTCCGGCATCGAGGGGCGCGTGACCTATGTCTCGCCGCGCGCGGAGTTCACGCCCCGCAACGTCCAGACGGCGGAGGAGCGCTCGCGGCTCGTGTACCGCGTGAAGGTCACGGTCGACAACACATCGGGCGTGCTGAAGCCCGGCATGCCCATCGAGGCGGAGCTCCCGCTGGCTGACGTGTCCTGAGCCCGGGCGCTGGAGAACCGGAATGGCTTTAGACGCTGTTCTCCGATTCGAAGGGGTCACGAAGCGCTACCGCAGCGTCGAGGCGCTGCGCGGCGTGTCGTTCGACGTGCGTCCGGGCGAGCTCTTCGGCCTGATCGGACCGGATGGCGCAGGCAAGACGACGAGCATCCGGTTGCTCTGCGGCCTCCTGCGCGCCGACGGCGGGACGATCCGCGTGCTGGGACACGATCCGGTCCGCGAGCACGGCGCGATCACGCACTCGACCGGATATCTCTCGCAGCGCTTCAGCCTCTACGGCGACCTCAGCATCGACGAGAACATCGCCTTCTTCGCCGAGATCCACGGCGTCCGCGACTACCGGGCCCGGCGCACGCGCCTGCTGGAGCTGACCGGGCTGCTGCCGTTCCGCAACCGTCTTGCCGACCGGCTCTCCGGGGGCATGAAACAGAAGCTGGCGCTCGCCTGCACACTGGTCCACGAACCCCGCGTGATCCTGCTCGACGAGCCGACGACCGGCGTCGACCCGGTATCGCGGCGCGAGTTCTGGAAGCTGCTGGCGGAGTTCCTCCAGCAGGGGATCACGATCCTCGTCAGCACGCCGTATCTGGACGAGGCCGAGCGCTGCCATCGGATCGCGCTGCTGCACGAAGGCCGGCTGCTGGCGCTCGACGCACCCGACCCTCTCCGCCGCGGCCTGCCCGGACAGATGGTCGAGGTCATCGTCCAACCGCAGCGCGAGGCGCTGGCCTGGCTGCGCACGCAGCCGGACGTGCGCGACGTGCACGTGTTCGGCGAGCGCGCTCATGTCCGTCTCGAGCTGGGCAGCGGCGCCGACGCGGCCACGTTCGTCGAGCGGTCGCTGGCGGATGCCGGCTTCATGCCGCGATCCGTTCGCGCTGTCCTTCCCTCGCTCGAAGACGTCTTCATCGCCCGGATATCAGGGACACACGGGGACTCGTAGCATGCGTGCATTCCTGGCTCTCGCCGCGCTCACGCTCCTTCCGGCCGGCGCCCTTGCGCAGACGCCGGCCGAATCGGCGTCGCTTCGCGTGACGCTCCAGGACGCGCTGGCACGCGCCGAAGCCGAGAGCCATCGGCTGGCGGAGCTCCGGGCGCGAGAAGGAGCGGCCGGCGCCATGGTGGAAGGCGCCCGTGCGGCTGAACGGCCGATCCTGGCGGTCCTGGCCGGCTACCAGCGCACGAACCACGTCGACGAGTTCGGGTTCTTCCAGCAGGACGGCACGTTCCGGCTGATCTACCCCGACATCCCCGACAACTGGCGGGCGAGGCTCGACATGCAGTGGCCCATCTACACGGCCGGCCGCGCCGACGCGCTGGAACGCGCGGCGCGCGCCGAGCAGTCGGCGGCCGCGAACGATCTCGAGAGCGCCCGCGCCGACCTGCGGCTCGAGACGACCCGCGCGTTCTGGGCGCTCGTCACGGCCACGGAGTCGGTTCGCGTCGTGCGAGCAGCCGTCGAGCGCGTCGAATCGCAGTTGCGCGACGTCCGGGCGCGCTTCGAGGCCGGGTTCCTGCCGCCGAACGACGTCCTCACCGTGGAGTCGCGACTCTCGCAGCAGCGCACGGCCCTGCTCCAGGCCGAGAACGTCCGCGATGCCGCGCGCGCCGAGCTCGCACGCCTCATCGGCGCGAGGCTCGACGCCGAGCTCGAGGCTGACGCCGTTCTCGCGCCGGATCCGGCGAGTGCCGTCCAGGCGGACGTGCAGACCGCACTGGCTCAGCGCGCCGACCGCATGGCCGTCGAGGACAGGGTTCGCGCCTCGGAGGCCCGCATCGACGCCGTGCGCGCGGAGCGCCGGCCGGCAATCTCCCTGGCCGGCGGCTTCGACTACGCACGGCCGAATCCGCGCATCTTTCCCCGGCAGGATCGCTTCGACGAGTCCTGGGATGTTGGCGTGAACGTCAGCTGGACGTTGTGGAACGCCGGCCGCACGTCGGCCGCCATCGCGGAGGCGCGGCTCGCATCGGAGGCCGCCCGCGCGCGGCTTGCCGACGTGGACTCGCGCATCGCACTGGAGATCCGGCAGCGGCAGCTCGATCTGAACTCGGCCCGCGCCCAGGTGGAGACGGCCGGCGACGCCGTGGCGGCGGCCACCGAAGCGCGGCGGGTCGTCGAGGAGCGCGTCCGTGCCGGCGTCGCGACGACCACCGAACTGCTGGACGCGCAGGTCGACCAGCTCCAGGCGGAGCTGGACCGGACGCGCGCGCTGGCTGCCGTCAAGCTCGCCGAGGCGCAGCTCGCACGGGCGTTGGGCAGGTGAGATGAACGCTATCGCCGTGCGGAACCTGACGCGGCGGTTCGGGGCGTTCACGGCCGTCGACGACGTGAGCTTCGACGTGCGCCGGGGCGAGGTCTTCGGCTTCCTGGGCGCGAACGGCGCGGGCAAGTCGACGACCATCCGCATGCTCTGCGGGCTGCTGCGGCCGACGTCGGGCACGGCGGAGGTCGGCGGGATCGACGTCGCCCGCGATCCCGAGGGCGTGAAGCCGCGCATCGGCTACATGTCGCAGCGCTTCTCGCTGTACGAGGCGCTCACCGTCGACCAGAACATCCGTTTCTTCGCCGGGGTGTACGGGCTCGAGGGGGAGCGGCTGGAGCGGCGCCGCCGGTTCGTCCTCGAGATGGCCGGACTCGAAGGACGCGAGACGACGAGGACGCGCGAGCTCGCGGGCGGCTGGAGGCAGCGGCTGGCGCTCGGCTGCGCCATTCTCCACGAGCCGCCGATCGTCTTCCTCGACGAGCCGACCGGCGGTGTCGATCCCGTGTCGCGCCGTCAGTTCTGGCGCCTCATCGACCACCTCGCGACCTCCGGGACGACGGTGCTCGTCACGACGCATTATCTGGACGAGGCGGAGCACTGCGAGCGGATAGCCGTGATGAACGCCGGCCGTCTCGCCGCGCTCGGGACCGTCGCGGAGCTGAAATCGAGCTTTGCCGGCCGGCCGATCGTCGAGGTGCAGGCCGCCGACGCCGTGCAGACGATGCAGGCGCTCGACGCGATGCCGGAGGTGGAGAAGACCAGCCTGTTCGGCACGGCGGTGCACGCCGTGCTCAGACACGACGGGCTGTCGCCCGACGCGTTGGCCGGACGCCTCCGTGACGCGGGGCACGCGGTTCGGTCGGCCGTGCGGGTCGAGCCGTCGCTCGAGGACGTGTTCCTCGATCTCGTCGAGAGGACCTCCTGATGCGCAGCGCGCTGGCCGTCGCCCGCAAGGAGCTGATGCAGATCCGGCGCGACCGCCGTTCGCTGCTCGTGCTGCTGTTCATTCCGGTCTTCTTCCTGCTCCTGTACGGCTACGCGTTGAACTTCGACATCCGCGACGTGCAGATCGCGGTCGAGGACCGCGATCTGTCGCCGGAGAGCCGGCGCCTCGTCTCCGCGTTCGTCAACTCCGGCTACTTCGAGCTGGCGGCGTCCGTCGAGGATCCCGCCGAGATCGTCGCGCTCATGGAGCGCGACCGGATTCGCGCCGCGCTGCGCATCCCGCCGGGGTTCGCGCGCGACATCCGCCGCGGCACCCCCGGACAGGTCGAGGTCCTGATCAACGGCGAGAACGCCAACACCGCGACCACCGTGCTCGGCTACGTGAACGCGATCATCGCCGCCGAGTCGGCGGCACACCAGGTGACCGCCCGGGCGGTGGTCGCCACGGGACCGGCCGTCCAGCTGGAGCCGCGCGTCTGGTTCAACCCGGAGCTGCGCAGCGCGCTCTTCCTGGTTCCGGGACTCATCGCCTACATCGGCATGATCAGCGCCGTCGTCTCCACCGCGCTCGCCGTCGTCCGCGAGAAGGAGCGCGGGACCATGGAGCAGGTGCGGATGGCGCCCATCGGCACCCTGCCGTACATCGTCGGGAAGAGCCTGCCGTATCTCGCGATTTCGATGGCGGCCGGCGTCGCGGTCGTCCTTGCGTCGATGGTCCTGTTCGACATGCCGGTCCGGGGACCGTGGTGGCTGCTGCTGCTCTCGATGGCGCTGTTCCTGTGGGGCGCGCTGTCGATGGGGCTGCTCATCTCGACCGTCGCGCAGAGCCAGCAGGTGGCTTTCCAGGTCGCCCTGCTCTCCTCCTTCCTGCCGACCATGCTGCTGTCGGGGTTCATCTTCCCGATCGCGAGCATGCCGACGTGGCTGCAGACCGTGACGTACATCGTGCCGGCGCGCTACTTCCTTGTCGCGCTGCGCGGGATCGTGCTGAAAGGGGCAGAGTTCACGACCATCGCCGGGTCGCTCGGCGCGCTGGCCGTGTTCGCGCTCATCGTCACCGGGCTGGCAGCGATCCGGCTGCGGAGGGAGTGGTCGTGATCCGCCGGCTCCTGTTCGTGATGTGGAAGGAGCTGATCGAGCTGCGGCAGGATCCGCGGCTGTTCGGCATCATCTTCTTCGCGCCGGTTGTCCAGCTCACCGTCCTCGGGTACGCGGCCTCCACCGACGTCACGAACGTGCCGATGGTGCTGGTCGATCAGGACCGGAGCCCGGCGAGCCGCGAGCTGATCACGAGATTCGAGGGATCGCCCTACTTCAGGCTCGTCGGCACGGAGGCGACGATCGAGGCCGTCGATCCGTGGCTGATGCGGAGCGAGGCCTGGCTGGTGCTGGCCATTCCGGCCGACTTCGGTGCGCGGCTCGAGAGCGCCCGGCCGGCGGCCGTTCAGGTGATCGCCGACGGGAGCGACTCGAACTCCACCGGCGTCGCGCTCGGATACGCGTCCACGCTCATCGCGCGCTACAACGAGGAGCTTGCCGCGCGCCGGGCGCTCGCGGACGGACGTCAGCCGCCGGCGCCCGCCATCGAGCCGCGCATCCGGGTCTGGTACAACCCGCAGCTCGAGAGCCGCGACTTCATGGTCCCCGGCATCGTCGCGCTGCTGCTGCTGGTGATCACGACCAACCTGTCGTCGATGGCCATCGTGCGCGAACGCGAGCTCGGCACGCTCGAGCAGCTCAACGTCACGCCGCTCACGCGCTGGGAGCTCATCCTCGGCAAGCTGCTGCCGTACGGCATCATCGGCATCATCGACGTCATCATCGTCACGGTGGCGGCGCTGCTGTGGTTCGAGCTGCCCCTGCGGGGGAGCCCGATCCTCCTGTTCGTCAGTAGTCTCGTCTACCTCCTGACGACGCTCGGCCTGGGGCTGTTCATCTCGACCATTTCGGGCACGCAGCAGCAGGCGATGATGACCGGGACGTTCTTCTTCCTGATGCCGATGCTGTATCTCTCGGGGTTCATCTTCCCGATCGAGAACATGCCGGAGGTCATCCAGCCGATCACCTACCTCATTCCGCTGCGGTACTTCATCGTCATCGTGCGGGGCATCTTCCTGAAGGGCATCGGGCTCGAGGTGCTGTGGCCGCAGCTGCTGGCGCTGCTCGGATGGGGGCTGGCGATCGTCGGGCTGGCGGTGGCCCGGTCGCGCAAGACGCTGGCGTGACCCATAATGGGCCGCGATGACGACGGGCTCCGAGGGAAAGCTGCGGGGTCGGCGGGCGCTGGTCACTGCCGGCGCGCAGGGGATCGGGCTGGCCATCAGCCGCGGTCTCGCCGCCGCCGGATGCGACGTGTTCGTGCACTACCGCAGCAGCCGGAGCGCGGCCGAGGCGTTCTGCGCGGAGGCGCGCGAGCTGGGTGTGCGCGCAGGCGCGATTGCGGGCGACCTGACCAGGCCCGGCGACTGTGGTGCCATCGTCGATGCCGCCGTGTCGTTCCTGGGCGGGCTCGACGTGCTCGTGAACAACGCCGGCACGCTCGTCGCCCGCCGCTCCTTTGCGGAGGCCGATGATGCGTTCTGGGCCGAGGTCATGGCGGTGAACCTGGACAGCACGCGCCGCGTGACGTTCGCGGCCATGGCGCATCTGATCCCGGCCGCGGCCGAGCGCGGCGGCGCCGCCGTCGTGAACCTGTCCTCCCTGGCGGGGCGGCACGGCAGCGGTCCGGGCGCCGTGGCCTATGCGACCGCGAAAGGGGCGATGCTGACGCTGACCCGTGCGCTGGCCTCGGAGTTCGGGCCGAAGGGGGTGCGGGTGAACGCCGTGACGCCCGGCCTGATCCTTGGATCCGATTTTCACGCGCGTCACACGCCGGAGGAGACGCAGCGGCGGATCATCGCGGGGATTCCGCTCAGGCGTGCCGGCACGACTGCGGACGTCGCGCGGGCCGTCGTGTTCCTCGCGGGGGAGCTGGACGGCTTCATCACGGGCGCGACGCTCGACATCAACGGCGGCGTCTACATGGCGTAGAGCCGCGTGAGCCGCCCGAGCGCGGCCAGATCCGGCGCTGGCGCGCCGGCAGACCGGAGGACGAGATGACCGACAGTTCCGGCGACCAGGCTTATCGCCGGCCACATCCGCGGCCGCTGGCCGAACCGTATCTCGAGTTCAACCTGACGCGGGAGATCGAGCTGCTGCTCGCGGAGCCGGAGTGGAAGGCCGGGCAGAATTCGAAGACGCTGGTCAAGTACGACATGCTGCGGGTCGTGCTGATCGTGCTGCGGGCAGGAGCCCAGATCCCCGAGCACAAGGCGGCCGGACCCATTTCGATCCACAACGTCCGGGGGCGCATCCGCGTGCGCGCGCACGGCCGGACGTTCGACCTGCCCGCCGGCGGGCTGCTCACGCTGGAGCAGGGGGCGCCGCACGACGTCGAGGGGGTCGAGGACAGCGCGTTCGTCCTGACCATCGCGTGGCCCGGTCGCGAGAACCGCGCCGTGTGAACGTCGCGGGGGCGCCGATGTGGGGCGCCCCGGCCCGTCACCCCCAGAACACCCGGTGGCCGCGGCGCTCGAGCGCTTCGGCCACCTTCTTCTCCGCCGCCTCGGCCTCCTTCCGGGTCGCGAACGGCCCGATGCCCTCCATCAGATCGAGCCGCAGGCGCACGCCGTAGCGGTGCGGCTTGCCGGCCGCGAGCCGCCCGCCGGCCCTGTGCTGGGCGAAGCGCTCCTCGGGCGTGTGCGCCGTCTGGCCGACGTAGAGCGGCGCGAGCGCGCAGGGTTCCTTCACGCAGTCGCGGGACAGCTCGATGATGTAGACCGAGTAGGTGCGGGCGGGGCTCTTCTTTCTGCGTGCCTTCCGTCTGGTTGCCATCGTGCGGGATCAGCGTAGCTGAACTGTCAGCAGGTGTGGGACGGAGGCCCGCCGGGGTTGGCATACGATGTGGACCATAGACGCGAGCCCGATGCCGGCTCCACGATGAGGTGACTGATGCTGATCGCTGTCGTCTTCATGCTTTCTCTGCAGGTTGCCGGGGCGCAGCCCGACCCGTCAGCCGATCCGCTGCGGCTCGTGTCGCAGGGGCGGCGCGCCGTGCAGCAGGGGAACCATGCGGAAGCGCTGAAGCTGTACGAGCGGGCGCTCGAGGCGCAGCCGGATCTCGTCGAAGGGCATCTCGGCGCCGGGATCGTGCTCGACCTGATGGGCGAGTACGAGCGCGCGCGCGAGCACCTGACGAAGGCGATCGAGCTGGCCCCGCCGGAACTGAAGCCCACGGCGTTGCAGGCGATGGCGGTGTCCTACGTCTTCGAGAACAAGACCGCCGACGCGGCCCGGTTCTTCCAGCAGATCTACGACCTCCACACCGACAACGGCAACTTTGGCGGCGCCGCCGCCGCAGCCAACGCGCTCGGCCGCGTCTATCTCGAGGCCGGCAAGACCGACGAGGCACGGCGGTGGTACGAGACTGGCCACGAGATCGCCAGCAAACAGCCGGACGAGCCGGCGTCGCAGCTGCCGCTCTGGCAGTTCCGCTGGATCCACGCGCAGGGGCGGATCGCCGCGCGTGAGAAGAAGGCGGACGAGGCCCGTCGTCACGTCGCGGCCGCGCGCAAGCTGGTCGAGTCGACGCCATCGTTGAAGGCCGAGGGGCCGACGCTGGCCTACCTGGCCGGTTACGTCGCCTTTCATCTCGGCGACTACGAGGAGGCGCGCGCGGAGCTGGCGAAGGCGGACCAGAGCGACCCGTTCATCCTGATGCTCGAGGCGCAGACGGCCGAGCGGCTGCGCGACCGCGCGGCGGCGCAGGGGTTCTGGACGAAGGTGCTGGAGTCCAACGGGCACAGCATCCAGAACGCGATCGCGAGACCGAGGGCGAAGAAGGCGGTTGGGAAGTAGGCAGTAGGCGGCAGGCGTAGGCGGTTCTGCGTCGACGCTGCCGGCTCGCCAGCAGCGAGAACCGGCACCAGGAGGGCCGGCCTTCAGGCCGGCTATTCAGGCGGCACGATAAACCCGGATACTGGCTTTGAAGGGCCTACCGCCAACTGCCTACTGCTCCAACACCACTTCCTCCGCCTCCCTCGCCGCCGCCTGCCCTTTCTCCACATCCACGGCCCCCAGCAACGCGCCCCCGACGACGAAGAATGCGATGAGGGACAGGATCGCGTGGCGGCTGGAGCCGGTGGTGTGCACGGTCAGTGCGAAGATGGCGGGGCCGATGATGCCGGCGAACTTCTCGAAGACGCTGAAGAAGCCGAAGAACTCCGACGACTTGTGGCGCGGGATGAGGCTTGCGAACAGCGAGCGCGAGAGCGCCTGGCTGCCTCCCTGCACCATGGCGACCATGAATGACAGCAGGAAGAACTGCCAGATGGTCGTCATGAAGTAGCCGACGATGCTGATGAGGACGTAGACGGCGAGCGCGAGGAAGATGGACGGCTTCGCGCCGATGCGGGTGGCGAGCTGGCCGAAGGCGAAGGCGAACGGCACGCCGACGAACTGCACCATCACGAACGCGCCGATGAGCGCGTTCTGCGGCAGCCCGATCTCCGCGCCGTACGGTCCGGCCATCCGGATGATGGTGCCGATGCCGTCGTTGTAGATCAGGAACGCCGCCAGCATGAGAAACGCCTGCTTGTACTGCCGCAGTTCCCTCAGCGTCGTCTTCAGCTGGCGCAGCGACGCGCGGACGGGGCCGAGGCCGTCGGCGGCGACGGCCGGACGCACGGGCGGCTCCGGGACGCGGCGGAAGAGCGGCAGCGCGAACAGGAGCCACCAGACGGCGACGCTGAGGAACGAGACCCGCGAGGCAACGCCGGCGTCGCGCAGGCCGAACAGGTCCGGATACAGGATCCACGCGAGGTTCACGGCCAGCAGCAGCCCGCCGCCGAGATAGCCGAAGGCGTAGCCGGCGGTCGAGACGCGGTCGATCTCGTCTCCCTTCGCGATGTGCGGCAGCAGCGAGTCGTAGAAGACGAAGCTGCCGTTGACGCCGATGTTGCTCAGCAGGAAGAGCACGGCCGCCAGCAGCCAGTCGCCGCGCGTGATGAGCACCATGGCGGCCGTCGTCGTGACGCCGAGCGCCAGGAACAGCGCGAGCAGCTTCTTCTTCGCCGGCCGGAAGTCGGCATACGCGCCGAGCACCGGAGACAGGAACGCGACGATGGTCAGCGCCAGCGTCGTCGTGGTGGCGAAGCGGGCCGTCGCGACCGCGGGCGGCAGGTCGGCGGCCGCGACGGAGACGAAGTAGATGGGGAAGACGGCGGTGATGATGGTGCACTGGAACGCGGAGTTCGCCCAGTCGTACATCGCCCAGGCGCGCTGCTCGGGCGTCCGCAGGCCGACGCGCGCGAGGAACGCGCGCATCAGTACGTCCTCCGCGCAATCCACTCGCGCATGAGCGAGTCGACGACGGCGTAGCGGTCGCCTTCGCGGGCGACGAGGTCGTGGCGGACGAGCGCGGCGAGCGACGCCTGGACCGACGAGGGGCCACCGAGACGGTGCCGGGCGCGGACGTCGGCCGAGAGCAGCCCGCGGCCATCCTCGAGCACGAGCGCGCGGAGCACGGCGCGCTGGGCGAGCGTCAGGCGCTGCCACGAGGCCTCGAAGAACACCTCGTGCTCCGCCAGCAGCCGCCGTAGCGTCCCGTGCAGCGCCTCCAATCCCACTTTCCTCAACCCCTCCGCCCGGGCATCGTCCCACAGCTCGTGCGCGAGGCGCTGGACGTCGTACGGGAGCGAGCCGGCGAGCTCGAGGACCGCGCGACCCAGGCCGGGCTCCGGCGTCATGCGCGTCTTCCGGAACCGTGCCTCGATGAACGCGGCGAACGGCTCGGCGGGGACCTTCTCGAGCCGCATGACGGGACCCGCCTTGTAGAAGGGGCGGCGGGGACCGAGCATTGCCTCCATCAGCGTCGGCTCGGAGCCGGCGAAGACGTAGCCGACCTGCCGCTGGTGCTGCACGGCGGCGCGCATCGCCTCCTCGACGCTGCCGCCGTTGAAGCCGGCAATGGCCTGGAACTCGTCGAGCGCGACGACCACGCGACGGCCGCGCGACTCCGCCAGCCGGGCGGGCAGCGCGTAGACCTCCGGCGCCAGCCTGGCGACGTCGCGCGCGGAGCGGACCGCGGGGAAGGCGACGGCCAGGCCGGTGCCGCCGTCGCGTCCCTCTTCGAGCCGGACTTCGGGCCGGGTGGCGCCGATGGCGTCGCGGAGCCACGCGAGCGCGCGCGGCAGCTTCGTTTCCGCCGACAGCACCGCGCGCGCGTAGCCCTCCAGAAAGGCGAGATACGAGCTGTAGCTGCTGACCGTGACCTCCACGGTCAGGCATCCGCGCCGCCCCGCGTCATCGAGGGCCCGGCGGATGAGCGAGGACTTGCCGTAGCGGCGGGGCGAGATCAGGAAGACCTTCTGGCCCGCGCGCAGGTCGGCCGAGAGGCGGGCCAGCTCCTCTTCGCGATCGACGAACGCGCCGGCCGGCACGACTTCGCCGTAGACGAACGGGTTCTCCATGGACGCACGCTCCCCGGCGCGCGGGTGCACGTCCGGGCGGGCCTGAAGGCCCGCCGCTACGTGCACGCACGAGAGAAGGGCCGGAGCAGAAGGCCCCGGCAGCGTTACGGAGTATACCGTAACGGCTACGCTCATCAACGTAACGGGAGCTCGTGCCGGACCAGCACGTCCCACGCGACGCCGGGCAGGTGCCACCAGGCGGCGGCGTCGCCGGGCGACGGGGCCGTGCCGATCGGCGGCTGCAGCCAGACGCGTGCCTCGTCGAGCCGGGCGAGGTCGGCCGGATCCAGCGTCAGACGGAGCGTCAGGCCCTCCGCGGGGATGCCGACATAGCGCGTGCGCCAGCGTCCGGCCACCGCGATGCCGGGCAGCGACGAGTCGCGGGGACTGACGCCATGCGGCAGGAGCACGGCGGCGGACGTCCCCGGCGCGTCGGCGAGGATGTCGAGCTCGACGACGACCGCGGCATCGCTTCCGGACGTGCGGGCGGACACGGAACCGGCGGGGCCGGGTGGGGCCATGCGGCCGGACACGGAGAACGCGCCCCGCACGGCGAAGCGGAGTTCGGGGACGTCGGAGCGTCCGGGTACCAGCGAGGGGGTACCGGCGCCGATGGCGAAGAGCGGCTCGGCCGAGGCGAGCGCCACGTGCCCGTCACCGTCGGGGGTTACGACCTGCGCCATGGATGCGCGCAACGGCCGCGCAGGTGTGTAGGCCGTGGCCATGAAGGCCCACGCGAAGGAGGCGACGGCGAGGGCGGCCAGCGGCCACAACAGCGCGCGTGTGAATCGCGGCGGCAGCTCGACCGCCAGCGCAACCAGGGGCGGCGCGAGGAAGATCGCGAACCCTGCCGTGAGCGCCGGGTACACCCAGACCGGTACCAGCACGCCGGCCAGCCCGAGCAGAGCAGTCAGGAAAGAGAAGAAGAGGACGGCATCCCTCGGAAAGAGCACCAGCGTCACCGCTGCGGACGCGAGTGCGGCGGTGCGCGCTGCCGCCGGCCGAAGGCCGAACGCAGCGATCGGTCCGGCCGCCGCGAGGAGCGGGAGCGCGCAGAGAAACGTGACGCGCGGCACGCCCCAGCCCGCGGCGGCCGTCAGCGCCACCCACACGGTCAGCGCCGGCAGCCACACGGCGCCCGGCGCTCGCGCGGGACGCCAGGCCTTCGGCAGGATGGCCGACATCCGCGCCAGCACGGCGACGGACGCGGCGGCCATCGTCACGAGCAGCACGAGCAGCCGCTCCGGGTGCGCGTACCACGGATGGTAGACCTCGCG
Source organism: uncultured Bifidobacteriaceae bacterium (assembly GCA_964446605.1). Lineage (GTDB taxonomy): Bacteria > Acidobacteriota > Vicinamibacteria > Vicinamibacterales > JAENWD01 > JAENWD01. The sequence goes on from CAYUPN010000003.1 coordinate 54,836, forward strand.
TACTGCGCGGAGCGTCGAGACGGCGCCGGTCATGGCCGCGAGCACGAGGCTTCCGCCAATGACGGTCCACAGGAGCGCCACGATGGGCGCGCCGGCGCCGCGGCGGCACAGATTGGCCGCACAGCGGACGAGGGCGACAACTCCGAGCACGACGGCAAGCACCGCGAGGACGAGATCGACGCGCGGTCCCCACGACAGCGCGGCGAGCCCGCCGAGGTCCGTGTAGCTCGCCTCGTCCGATGTGCGCCGGGTGATGTCCTCGCGCTCGAGCGCCTCGACGACGGCCAGGGTGGTGGCGCCGGCGCCGCGTATCGCGGCGTCCGTCACGCGAGTCGCTCGATCGAGCCGCGAGTGATAGGCGTAGCTGTCGCCGACCGCCGCGAGGTTGAGGCCCGGAATGCCCGCGCGGCGGAACACCGAGAAGTCGGTGTCGTTCGGCATGCGCCGGTAGATCTCGTAAAAGTACGACGCGCCGCGCGGAATCGGCGCGGCGCGCGCCCACACGCCGGTCAGCCAGCTGTTGCCCGGTCCGGCCTCGAAGAGCACGACCGGCGCGTCGGCGCCCATGCTGTCGAGATTGACGACGGTCTTCAGCCGCGCGGCGACCTCCGGGTCGTCGAGCAGGGCCGTCGCGCCGAGCAGTCCGCTCTCCTCGCTGTCGGTCAGCAGGACGTACACCGACCAGCGGCGCGTTCCGTGGGACGCCAGCACGCGCGCAGCCTCCAGCGCCGAGGCGACGCCGAGCGCGTTGTCTCCGCCGCCCGGCGACTCGGGCACGGAGTCGTAGTGCGCAACGATGCCGATGGCGTCGGGGCGCTGGCCGGGCAGCAGGCCGATGACGTTGCGAACGCGTCCCGCCAGGCCGATCTCCGGTCGCCGGGCTTCGGTGTCCTGCACGCGGACATCGAACCCGGCATTTTCAAGCGCCTGGATGATGTAGGCGCGGGCGTCGGCGTTGGCGTCGGTGCCGGCGGGGCGCGGACCGATGACGCCGGCGAGCTGGTCGAGGTGCGCGCGTGCGGCGGCGGTGGAGAAGTCGGCGGGCGGCGCCGGCGCACACGCCGCGGCGGCGAGCGCCAGTCCGATGGCGAAACGCACGAGCGGCGCCGGTCGCACGATTCAGCGTACCACGCGGCGACATCGGGACACGCGGAGGTCTCTGCGTGCCTTGTCTCCTTACGGGCCTTCGGATGAGGACGTGCCGGGCGGCGGAGGAGGGGTCAGCCGTCCGGTGTAGATCGCCATGCCGACCACCGCGTCGACGCCCATCGCGTCGAGGGCGTCGATCTCGTCCTGCGTGGTGATGCCGCCGGCTGCGACGAGCGGGCGCGACGTCGCTTCGCGCACGGCGCGGATGGCCTCGAGGTCGGTGCCCTGCATCAGCCCTTCGCGGTCGACGTGCGTGTAAAGGAACTCGGCGCAGAACGGCTCGAGCTGTCTGACCGCCTCGACCGCGGTCAACGGCACGGTCTCGCGCCAGCCCTTCACGGCGACGTGGCCGCCCTTCGTGTCGACGGCTGCGATGACGCGCTCCGCGCCGACGGCCTCCGCCAGTTGCGCGGCAAATGCGAGATCGGGGCGCCCGTCCTTGAAGAGCGACGACCCGACGATCACATGCGTGGCCCCCTGGTCGAGCACGGCGCGCGCCCGCTCGATCGACCGGATGCCGCCGCCGACACGGCACGCGCGCCGCGCGCAGACGTACTGCACCAGCGCGTCGTTGTTGCCGGTGCCGATGGCGGCGTCGAGGTCGATGAGCTGCAGCTTCGGGTAGGCCTCGAAGCGCCGGAGCCAGCCGTCGAGATCGGCGTCCTCGAGCGCCAGGCGCTCCCCCTGCACGAGCTGGACGACCTTGCCGTTGCGGAGATCGATGGCGGGTATGAGCATTGGTGACTCTTGTAGCTGGCGGCTGGCAGCAGGCGGCCGGCAGCGGGCAGCCGGACCGCGGCCCGGAAGCTTTCGCTCCTTGAAGGTTGCCGCCGTGCGATCGGACCCGATCGGACCTGATCCGCCCGCGGTCTCGCCGCAGACGCGGGCGGGACCTGATCAGACCTGATCGGACCCGATCCGCCCGCGCTCCCGTCGCAATCGCGGGCGGGACCTGATCCGACCTGATCAGACCTGATCAGACCTGATCCGACCCGGTCAGAGCCTGACCGGAATCCCCGCCTGTTGAAGATGCCGCTTCAACGCCTCGACGCTGTGCTCCTGGTAATGGAAGATCGACGCGGCCAACGCGGCGTCGGCGCGGCCGCGCGTGAACACGTCGACGAAGTGCGAGAAGTCGCCCGCGCCGCCCGACGCGATGACGGGGATGTTGACCGCCGACGACACGGCCGCGGTCATCTCGCAGTCGAACCCGGCTTTCGTGCCGTCGCGGTCGATGGACGTCAGCAGGATTTCGCCCGCGCCGCGATCCTCCGCCTCGCGCGCCCACTCGACGGCGTCGCGTCCGGCCGACGCCGTCGCGCTCCGCGAGTACACCGCATATCGCGAGCCTTCGCGCTTCGCGTCGATGGCGACGATCACCGCCTGGCTGCCGTACTGGCGCGCGAGCGTCGTGATGAGCGACGGGTCCGCGAGCGCCGCCGAGTTCAGGCTCACCTTGTCCGCCCCCGCCTCCACCACCGCCGCCGCATCCTCCGCGCCGCGGATGCCGCCGCCCACGCAGAGCGGGATGAAGAGCTCCGAGGCGACGGCGCGGACGGTTCGCGCCATCGCGAGGCGCTTCTCGAGCGTCGCGGTGACGTCGAGGATCACGAGCTCGTCGATGCCCTCGGCGTTGTAGCGGCGCGCCAGTTCGGCCGGGTCGCCGGCTGAACGCAATCCTTCGAACTGCACACCCTTGACGACCTGCCCGTCGCGCACGTCCAGGCAGGCGATGATCCGTTTGGCCAGCATCTCAGCGGGTCCCTGCACCCGCGCGCGATGCGACGCGCGCGAGGAAATTGCGGAGAATCGCGAGCCCGGCGTCACCCGACTTCTCCGGATGGAACTGGACGCCCATCACCTGACCGGTGTCGACGGCCGCGGCGAAACGCTCGCCGCCGTACTCCGTCGTCGCGGCGGTGGCCGGCGTGACCGGGCAGGCGAAGGAGTGCGTGAAGTAGACGCTGCTGCCGGCCGGCAGTCCGGCGAGCAGTGCGGAGTCCCCCGCCGGCTCGAGCGTGTTCCAGCCGACGTGCGGCACCTTCAACCGCTCCCGCCCGCCGGTGAGCTTCCAGCATCGTCCGTCCAGGATGCCGAGCCCCGGACAGTCCGTCGCCTCGTCGCTGCCCTCGAACAGCCACTGCATGCCGACGCAGATGCCGAAGAGCGGCTGCCCGCCGTCGAGCCCGGCGCGGATGGCCGCGTGCCACTCCGGCGTCAGCGCACGGGTTGCCGAGAAGTGGCCCACACCGGGTACGACGACCGCCGTCGCACGCTCCAGGTCGGACGGCGCGCTCGGCTGATACAGCTCCGCCCCGAGGTGCGCGAACGCCTTGCGCACCGAGGTCAGGTTGCCGGCGCCGTAGTCGATGAGAGCAATCATGATTCTTGTAGCTGGCGGCGGGCAGCCGGCAGTTGGCAGTTGGCCGCCCGGGAATCCACTTTGTGCGTGCTCTGTGGCCCCGGTGGCTCTGTGGCCCGTGGTGTCACGGACACGGCGACCATGGAGTCAGATGAGCCCTTTCGTGCTCGGGAGCATCTTTGCGAGCTGCTTGTCCCTGCTGCACGCCACCCGCAGCGCGCGCGCGAACGCCTTGAAGACGGCTTCGACGTGGTGGTGGCTCGACCGGCCGTACAGCACCTTGGCGTGCACGTTGGCGCGGGCCCCGATCGCGAACCCCTCGAAGAAGTCGTGGATCAGTTCCGACTGGAGATCGCCGACGTTCCGGACGCGCAGCTTCAGGTCGATCGCCGCATGCGGCCGGCCGCCGAGGTCGAGCGCGACGACGGCCAGCGTCTCGTCCATCGGCATCACGAAGTAGCCGGCGCGGTTGATGCCGCGTCGGTCGCCGAGCGCCTTCGTCACCGCCTCGCCGAGCGCGATGCCGAGGTCCTCGACGGTGTGGTGCTGGTCGACGTCGAGATCGCCCGTCGCATCGATCTCGAGGTCGAAGGCGCCGTGCCGCGCGAACAGCTCCAGCATGTGGTCGAGGAAGCGGATGCCGGTCCGCACCGAGTACCGCCCGCGCCCCTCGATCGTCAGCGAGAGGCGGATCTGCGTCTCGGTGGTCTTCCGATCGATCACTGCACGCCGCACAGGTATTCCTCCATCGCCGCGATCGCCTGCCCGGTATCGGCCACGCGGCCGGTGGTCACGCGGATGCACCCGTCGCACCCGGGATCCGCCGACTTGTCCCTGATGTAGATGCCGCGCTCGCGCAGGTGCGCGACCAGCGGACCGGCCGCGGCACCGACCCGCGCGAGCACGAAGTTCGCGCCGCTCTCCCAGTACTCGAAGCCGTGCCGCCGGCAGAACGCGTAGAAGAGCTCGCGCGACTCCCTGACCTCGGCCACGTACGCCTGCACGTGCGCGGTGTCCGCCAGCGCGGCCCGAAGCGCCGCGGCCGCGGCGACGTTGAGGCTGTACGGCGGAATCACCGGGCGCAGCGCCGCGATGACCTCCTGCGCGCCGACGAGCGCGCCGGCACGCAGCGCCGCCAGCCCGTGCGCCTTGGCGAACGTCCGCCCGACCACGGCGTTCGGCGCCGAACCCAGTTCCGGAATCAGCGTGTCGCCGCAGAAGTCGTGATACGCCTCGTCGACGAACAGCAGCGCCTCCGGCGGCAGCGCCCGCGCGACGGCGCGCAGGTCTTCATTCGCGATGCGCACGCCGGTCGGATTGTTCGGGCTCGTCACGTAGACCACGCGTGTGCGCGGCGTGATTGCCGCAATCGTCGCGTCGACGGGGAAGCGGAAGTCCGGCTGCGGCGAGACCCGGACGACCGCTGCCCCGCAAGCCGCCGCGCTGATGGCGTACATGTCGAAGGTCGGCTCGACGATCACCGCCTCCGCCGCGCCGTCACCCGGTTGCCGCTGGAGCGCCAGGACGGCGGCGATGAAGATGCCCTCGTCCAGCCCGTTCGTCAGCAGCAGACACGACTCGGGCACGCCGAGATACGCCGCGGTCTCGCGCGACACCTCGTCGTACTCGGGATAGAACGCGAGCTGTTCGGGCGTCAGCGCGCGCAACGCCTCGAGGACGCGCGGCGACGGGCCGCCGGTGTTCTCGTTCAGGTGCAGACGGAGCCCGCCTGGCCCGGTCCGGGGACGCTGGTATTCCTGCATCACGCGATCCGCGTCTCGATCGACGCCGCATGCGCCGTCAATCCTTCCGCGCGGGCGAGCGTGCTGACAACCGGCGCAATGCGCCGGAGTCCCGAGGCGGTCACCCGCTGGACGGTGACGATCCGCACGAAGTCGTTGGCGTGGAGCCCGCCGCGATACCGCGCGGCGCCGCCGGTCGGGAGCACGTGGTTCGCGCCGATGGCATAGTCCCCGGCGACCTGAGCGGTGTGCGGCCCGATGAAGATCGAGCCGGCGCAATGCACCGCCTCCGCCGTTGCGTCATCGTCCACGACGAGGTGCTCCGGCGCCATCCGGTTGGCCAGATCGATCGCCTCCCGCATCGACCGCGCGACGATGATCCCGCCGTTGGTCGCGAGCGCCTTCGCGGCCGGGCCGGTGGACGGCAGCTGCCGCGCGACCTCCGCCGCAACCGCCCGGGCCAGGTGCATGCGCGGCGTGATCAGCACCGCCCGGGCATCCGGATCGTGCTCCGCCTGGGCGATCAGATCGGCAGCCAGCCACGACGGCCGGCCCGTGCTCGAGAGGATCAGGATCTCGCTCGGTCCGGCGTGCATGTCGATGCCGCACTCGCGCGAGACGTAGCGCTTCGCGGCGGCGACGTAGCGGTTGCCGGGCCCGACCACGCGGTCGACGCCCGGGATGGTCTCCGTGCCGATGGCGAGCGCGGCCACGGCATGTGCCCCGCCCAGCCGGAACAGCCGCGTCGCGCCGGCAAGGTCTGCGGCCGCGAAGATCGCCGGATCGGGGCTCGGACACGACACGATGATCTCGCGGACGCCGGCGACGCGTGCCGGGATGGCGGTCATCAGCAGCGAGGAGGGCAGCGGATAGCGTCCTCCCGGCACGTAGCAGCCGACGCGATCGAGCGGCGTCACGCGCTGCTCCACCGTGATCCCGGGCGCAATCCGCACGCGGAACGGCTTCGTGAGCTGCGCCTCCGCCACGCGGGCGATGTTGGCCGCCGCGGCCGCCAGCGCCTCGCGGACGTCGGCAGGGGCCTCCTTCGCCAGCCGCTTCCACTGCGACCGCGGGACCTCGAACGGCGGCTCCGCGCGATCGAACTGGCGGGCGAACCGCGCGACGGCACTGTCGCCTCCCTTGCGCACGGCCTCGACGATGCGGATGGCCGCGCGGTCGGCGGCGGGGTCGCCGGCGCGCCGCGGCGAGAGCAGCGCGGCCACGGCCGCGGTGTCGGTCGACTGGACGACGGCAATGGGGGTAGTCACGTGAAGCTCCGCCCTACACGACGATCTTGTTCAACGGGTACTCGACGATGCCGTGGCCGCCGGCCTGCTTCAGACGCGGAATCAGATCGCGGACCGTGCGCTCCTCGATGATCGTGTTCACCGCGACCCAGCCGTTCTCGCTGAGCGGCGAAATCGTCGGACGCTGCAGCGCCGGCAGCAGCGCCAGCACGGCCTGCAGGTTTGCCTGCTCGACGTTCAGCATCAGCCCGACGCGGCCCTGCGCGCGGATGGCCGCCTGCAGCAGCAGCGCGATGTTCCCGATCTTCGTCCGCTTCCACTCATCGTCCAGCGCGGAGCGGTTCGCGATGAGCTGGGTGTTGGACTCCATGATCGTCTCGATGACCCGGAGCCGGTTCGCGCGCAGGGTGGAGCCGGTCTCGGTCGCCTCGACAATGGCGTCGGCGAGCACCGGAGGCTTCACCTCGGTCGCGCCCCACGAGAACTCGACCTCCACCGGGACCTGCCGCTCGTCGAAGTATGCGCGCGTGACGCGAACGAGCTCGGTCGCAATCGTCCTGCCACGGAGGTCCTCCGCCTTCCGATAGGGTGAGTCGTCCGGCACGGCCAGCACCCAGCGCACCGTGCCGAAACTCTGCTTGGAGTAGACCAGGTCGCAGATTGAGCGGATCGCATCCTCGTCGGTATGGCCGACCTGGTGCTCGCGGATCCAGTCGAGGCCCGTCAGCCCGGCGTCGATGACGCCGCCGGCGACGTAGCGCGCCATCTCCTGGGCGCGGATCAGCATGCACTCGATCTCGGGATCGTCGATGGACGGGAAGTACGAGCGCGAGCCGACGTAGATCGTGAAGCCCGCGCGGGCGAACAGCTGGACCGTCGCGTCCTGCAGCGACCCCTTCGGGATGCCAAGCTTCAGCACGGCCATGTCACTGCTCCCCCGCGGTCGCGGCACCGACGTCGAACGGCAGGCGACGGAAGAAGCAGGTCCGCTGGCCGGTGTGGCAGACGTTGCCGTCGCCCAGCCGCCGGACGCGGACGAGGACCGTGTCCTCGTCGCAGTCGACGAACAGGTCCACGACCTGGAGCCGGTTCCCCGACGTTTCCCCCTTCATCCAGAGCGTGTGGCGGCTGCGGCTGAAGAACGTCGCAAACCCGGTCTCGCGCGTCCGCTCGAGCGCCGCGTCGTTCATGAACCCGACCATCAACACCTCGTTGGTTCCCGCGTCCTGGACGACGGCGGGCACCAGTCCCTGCAGTTTGCTGAAATCCACGAGCGTGCCCCGGCAAAAAAAAACCCCGCCGGTGTGCCGGCGGGGTTGCGCGTTACCCGAATCCGTTGTCGGCCGCGATCTCAGCTTCCCGACACACAGCGCACCCCCGCCCGGCCCGAGGCCAGGTGATGGAGATGGTGCGCGTGGTGGAAACGGACGGCCATGACTGACCCTTGAGGCTAGCGCACGGCACGCGGACATGTCAAATTACAGGCCGTGCCGCGCATGTTCCGCCGTCGCGTTCTGCTGGCCGGCGCCGTCTGCGCCCTGGCGGCCGCCGCGGGCTGTCGTGGCGGGCGGGAGCCGGCCCCTCTCCGGGTGTCGGCTGCCGTCAGCGTGTCGGACGCCCTCGCCCGGGCGGCGGACGCATTCGGGCGGACCACCGGACGCCGGGTCGCTGTCAGCGCGGCCGCCTCGAACATCCTCGCCCAGCAGCTGATCGAGGGGGCGCGCGCCGATCTGTTCATCAGCGCCGACGAGCGCCAGATGCAGCGGGTCGTCGACGCCGGGCTCGTCGAGGGCCCGGTCGTCCCGCTCTGGCGCAACCAGCTCGTCGTGATCGTTCCTTCGGGCACGGCGGTCGACGGATCGATGCCGGCCGCCCTGGCGTCTCCGGGTGTGCGGCGCATTGCGATTGGGGATCCAGCGGGCGTGCCGGCCGGCGTGTACGCGCGCGACTGGCTGATGCGTGTGGATCTGTGGCGTGAGATTGAGGAGCGGATCGTCCCGTCGGCCAGCGTGCGCGCCGCGCTGGCGGCCGTTGCCGCCGGCAACGCCGACGCCGGCATCGTCTACCGGACGGATGCGATGGGCCATGCCGGCGTGAGCACCGTGTACGAAGTCTCCGGCGCCGGCGCTCCGGCGATTGTCTACCCCGCAGCGGTGCTGGCGAGCGCGAGCGACCCGGAGATGGCGCGGCGGCTGCTCGCGTTTCTGCGCGACGACGAGCAGGCACGGGACGTGTTCGCGCGCGCGGGGTTCATCCTGCCCGACCCGGCTCCCTGATGACGGCCGAGCACATCCAGATTGTCGCTCTGACGCTTGCCATCGGGCTCGGCGCGACGGTGATCATGCTCCCGCCGGGCATCGCGCTGTCGTGGTGGCTCGCGCGCAGCCGCTCGCGCCTCGTGCCGGTGGTCGAGACCGCCGTGGCCCTGCCGCTCGTGCTGCCGCCGGTGGCGACCGGCTATCTGCTCCTCCGGCTGCTCGGCCGGCGCGGGCCGCTCGGCGCATGGCTCGACGCGGCCGGTATCGAGATCATCTTCACGTGGAAGGCAGTGCTCGCGGCGATGGTCGTGATGGGGCTGCCGCTGCTCGTGCGCACGGCGCGGACCGGATTCGAACAGAACACGCGCCGCTTCGAGCAGGTCGCCGAGACGCTCGGCGCCGGGCCCTGGCGCGTCTTCTTCACCATCAGCCTGCCCCTGGCGCGGCGTGCGGTGCTGGCCGGGCTGCTGCTGGCGTTCGCCCGTGCGCTCGGCGAGTTCGGCGCGACGATCGTCGTGGCCGGCAGTCTGCCCGGTGAAACGCGGACGATCGCCGTCGCGCTGTACGGGTATCTCGCGACGGGCCGCGATGCCGATGCGGTGTCGCTGGCGCTGACGTCCCTGGTGATTGCGCTGCTGGCGGTCTGGGGCTCCAACCGCCTCGTGCGGGAGACCGCATGACGGCACCGCCTCCGGCCGCGCTGGTGCTGCAGATCGCGCTGCGGCAGGGCGCCTTCACCATGGATCTGGCCTGGAGCGGGCACGTGTCGCTGCTCGGTCTGTTCGGCCCGTCAGGCTCGGGCAAGACCACCGTGCTCGAGGTGATCGCCGGCCTCCGGCATCCCGCGCGCGGGCGTGTGGCCTTTGCCGACCGCGTGCTGCTCGACACGGCCGCGGCGCGTTCGGTGCCGCCGCGTCGCCGCGGCGTCGGCTACGTGCCGCAGGACGGCGCGCTCTTCCCGCACCTCTCCGTGCGCGACAACGTGCTCTACGGGTCGCGGCGCGGCCGCGGCCGCCCGCCGCTCGACGAGGTGATGACGATGCTCGAGATCGGCGGGCTGGTCGAGCGGAGCGTGGCGGGGTTGTCGGGCGGGGAGCGCCAGCGGGTGGCGCTCGCGCGCGCGCTGCTGTCCTCGCCCTCGCTGTTGCTGCTCGACGAGCCGCTGTCGGCGGTCGACGTGCCGCGGCGGCACCGCATCATGGAGCACCTGGCCCGATGGCTCGCCCGGAAGCGGCTGCCCGCCATCCACGTCTCGCACGACGCGTCGGAGCTCGCGGGGGCGGATCGGGTCCTGGTGCTCGGTGAAGGACGGCTGATGGCGGAAGGGACGCCGGAGGACGTGCTGTAGACACCGGAACGGTGTGACCGCGATCCGCCAGCCGATCCAGTCCGTTTGCGCGAATCCCGGCGCACGAAGTCACCCGGCGAGCGGCAGGCCTGCTGACGTCAGGCCTGCGGCGGTTGCTGCGCGGTCGGCGGCGGCGGCGGCGCCGGGGGAGGCGCTGCTGCCGGTCCCTGCGGACCCTGCGCCGGCGGCGGAGGCGGTGCCGGTTGAGCGGGCGGGACTGCCGATGCGGGCGGCACGACCGGCACCGGCGGGACGGGCACCGCAGGTGCAACCTGCGGCACTGGTGGAACCTGCGGAGCCGGTGGAACGGCCGGGACCTGCGGAGTCACCGGTCCCTGCGGAACCGCAGGGGCCGGCGCCGGCGGGGCGGGTGGCACCGGCGCAAGCTGGCCTTCCTCGAACGACCGGCGCCACTCGCGCTGGGCCTCCTTCGCCGCGCGCTTCGCGGCGCGCCGGGCCTCACGCGCGATCTCCTGCGCCTGGCGCTGTGCCTCACGCGCCAGTTCGCGCGCCTGCCGGACCGCCTCCTGAACCTCGGGGCGGTTGGCGTACTCGGCTTGCATCTTCGCACGCGCTTCCGCCGTCGCGCGTCGCGCCTCCCGCAACGCGAGCCGGTACTGTTCCATGGCCTCGGCCCTCGCGCGATGCGCCTCCTCGAGCGCGTGCCGGTACTCCTCCATGGCCGCCTTGGCAGCACGACGCGCCTCCTCGGCCGCCTTCCGGGCCTCTGCCATCGCGGCACGCCGGGCCGCATCCGCCTGCGCCAATGCGCGATCCCGATCGCGGTCGTCCTCGCTCGTGGCAGTTCCCGTCTTGGCGGGAGGCTGGACGTCGCGCTCGGGCGCGGCGGTTCCGGGCGCCGGGCTCGCGGGAGGAGGGGCAGGCGACGGCGAGGGCTGCGCGGCCGCAGCCGGTGCCGCCTCGATCTGCGAAGCAGCAAGGACAGGCTCCTGGTGCGCGAACGCGCCGGAGGGCCAGAGGCCCGTCAGGTCGTCGAGCAGGCTCGTCGCCCCTGCGCCGGACACCATCATCGCGGTCAGCGCCGCGACCACCCAGTGCGACGTCGAGACGTGACGCGGCGGGGCCGCGCCGAGCACCCTGCGAATGCGCGCGACGAGCGAGCCGCCGGTGGCCGCGAGCGCCAGCGCGACGCGATCGTGCCGGAAGGACTCGACGGCCGTCAGTGCCCGCGCGTACGCGATCGGATCGCCGCAGGCGGCCACGGCCAGATCGTCGCAGCAGTGCTCGCGCTCGACGCGTATCGTGTGCGAGACCCACCACACCGCCGGGTGATAGAAGAGCAGCGTCTCGACAGCGGCCTGGAGCAAATTCACCAGGTAGTCGTGACGGCGGACGTGCGCCAGCTCGTGGGCCAGTACGGCTTCGAGCTGCTGGACGGGCAGGCCCGACACGACGGCGGCCGGCAGCAGCAGCACCGGACGCAGCCAGCCGATCACGAGCGGGACCTGAACGCGTGTCGAGACGAGCAGGCGCACGGCACGCGACAAGCCGATTCGCCTCGCGATCGCCTGGCTCGAGGCCACGAGCGATTCCGGCACGGGCCGTGTGCCGTCGAGCACCAGCCGGCGTGCGTGCCACCATCCGCCCGCGACCCGGATGGCGCAGACCAGCACGCCGATTCCCCACGCGACAACGAGCACGGGCAGGAGACGTCCCTGCGCCGGAGCCCCGAACGGCGCCGCCGCACGCTCATCCACCGCCGCGTCGCCCGAGCGAACCGGCGCCACGCGCGCGTGCGAATCCGCGGCAACGACCGGCGGAGCAGACGCAGGTGTCCAGGCGCCGGCGATCTGCCCTGCCGTGAGCAGCGGCGCCGCGATCATCGCCGCCAGCGTGACGCATCCGGCCGCGTAGCGGAGCCCGACGAACCGTTGCGGAATCAGCAGCCGGACGATCCCCAGCGCGGCGGCGAGCAGAATGCCCTGCCACACGAAGTGCACCAGGGTCCAGCCGATGACGTAGGTTGCAGCAGTCCAGCCCGCGGGACTCATCGCGTGCCTCCTTCGTGTTCGTCCAGCAGCCGCCGGATCTCGGCCAGCTCCTCGGGTGTCGCCTTGCGCGTGGAGAGCGCGCGCTGCACGAGCTGCATGGCGGATCCGCCGAACGCGCGCTCGAGCAGGTCGCTCACGAGCAGCCCCTGTGTCTCGGCCTGTCCGTACCGCGCGCGATACACGTGCGTACGGTCGGTCTCGTCGCGGACGAGCAATCCCTTGTCGGTCATGATCTGCATGAGCTTCAGCGCGGTCGTGTAGCCGATGTCGCGTTCGGCGTTGAGGCTCTCGAGCACCTGGCGGACGGTACTCGGACCGCGCGCCCAGAGAATGCGGAGAATCGAGAGCTCGGCGTCGGTTGGACGCGGGGGAGTCGCCATGCCGTCGATCCTACGACGCCTTTCGTAGATGTCAACGAAAATCTTCGTACAGGAGGTAGCGGCCACCTGGCTCGAGTGGCGCGAGGGCCGCACGACCCCCTGGACGCGCGAAGCGAGCGAGCTGCGTTCAGTCCCGCTCGGCGACGAACGCCTCGGCCTCGATCTCGACGAGGATTTCCGGCGAGATCAGCCGGGAGACCTCGACCATGCTCGTTGCCGGCCGGATGCTGCCGAAGACCGCCCCGTGCTCGCGGCCCACCGCTTCCCACGCGCCGATGTCGGTGACGTAGATGCGGGTGCGCACGACGTCCTCCAGCCGGGCACCGGCTCGCGCGAGGGCCTGCTCGATGTTCAGGAGAATCTGCCGCGTCTGCGCGGCGGGATTGCCGGCGCCGACGATGCGTCCGTCGGGACCGGTGGCGGTCGTGCCGGATACGAAGACGTGCGGACCGACCCGCACGGCGCGCGAGTAGCCGACGATCGGCTCCCACGTCGTACCCGTCGCGATGTTCTGGCGATCCGCCATGGTTTGTCCTCCAATCACGCCTGCAGCCGCGGGCTATAATGCGTCCCATGCCGCGCGCAGCCCGCTCCGTGTTCCTCGTGCTGGCAATCGCCCTGCTCCCCGTTCTGCCGGCGCTGTTGGCACAGGACGCCTCGCAGGAGGCGGAGACGACCGTGCGTGGCGAGGTCGTCGACGTCCTCTGCTACCGCTCCGACGCGAGCCACCGCGGTGACGCGCACGTCGACTGCGCCCTGAGCTGCGCGCGCAAGGGGGCCGTGCTCGGCATCCTGACCGGCACCGGCGACGTCTACATCATCACGGGCGAGTACACCACCGAGGCGAATCGCAGGCTGGTGCCGTTCGTGGGCCGCCTGGTGGTCGCCAGCGGCGAGGCTGGCGAGGCGAACGGCGCGCACACGATCCGCGTCACCGCGATCGCACCGGCCGAACAGGCCGATCAATCGTCGACCGATTAGCCCCGCGTCCTACACGTCCTCGAACAGCGTCCGGATCTCGGGGGACTGCAGCTCCCGCGTGGTCTTCTCCACGACCTCGACGGTCGGGATCTCCTCGCCCGCGGCCGCGCCGAGCTCGCGGAACCGGCGCGCCGTGACGAGTACGCGCGACTCCATCGAGCCGACGCTCCGGTTGTAGGCATCGACGGCCTTGTCGAGCCCCCGGCGGATATCGTCGAAGTGCGTCGCGAGCACCAGGAGCCGCGAGTACAGCTCCCGCCCGAGCTCCGAGATCTGCTGGGCGCTGGCCTGAATCCGCTCCTGCCGCCAGCCGTACGACACGGCCTTCAGCAGCGCAATCAGCGTCGTCGGGCTCGCCAGGACGACCCGGTTGGCGATGCCGTGCTCGATGAGCAGCGGGTCCTGCGCCAGCGCCGCGCTGAAGAACGCCTCGCCCGGCAGGAACATCACGACGAACTCCGGCGTGTCCTCGAGCTGATTCCAGTACGCCTTGCTGCCGAGGCGTCCCAGGTGATCCCGGACCTGGCGCGCATGGTCCGCCATCAGCGCCGCGCGCTGCGGTTCATCCTGCGCCTCGACCGCGTCGAAATACGCGGCGAGCGGCGCCTTGGCGTCGACGATCACCCGCTTGCCGCCGGGGAGGCGGACGATCAGATCCGGGCGGATCCGTCCGTCTTCGGTGGTCACCGTGGCCTGCTCGACGAAGTCGGTGTGCTCCACCATGCCGGCGAGCTCGACCACCTGCCGCAGCTGCACCTCGCCCCAGTGCCCGCGCACGTGGGGCTGCCGCAGCGCGCGCACCAGCCGGCCCGTCTCGCCCTGCAGGGAGCTGAGCCCGGCGCCGAGCTGCTTCAGCTGCTCGACGAGCGACGCGGTGGTCGCGATCCGGTCCTTCTCGACTTCGGTGAGCCGCGCGTCGACCTTCGAGAGCGCCTGGGCGATCGGCGTGACGAGCTCGGCGATCGACTGCTGCCGCCGCTCGAGATCCCCCTTCGCCTGCTCCTGCGTTCGCTCGAGCGCCGCGCGCGACAGCGCGGCCAGCGACTCGCTGTTCGCCTGCAGCGCCTCCGACGCCATGGACCGGAACGCCTCGCGCAGCGCCCCTTCGGCGCGCGTCAGAAGGTCCTGCCGCTCGGCCGCGGCCCGCACCTGCGCGTCGAGCGACGCGATCTGCGCGGCATGCTGCGCCGCCGCTTCCGCGAGCTTGCGGGCGGCCGCCTGGCGCAGAATCAGCCAGGCGACGAGAGCGCCGGCGGCGAAGCCGAGGAGAGCAGCGAGCGCGGTCGGAAGCACGGCGGGAATTGTACGACGCGCCGGGACAGGAAAGGTCCCGGCGCGCCGCCGGACACGCCGGCTACCAGGTCAGGCCGACGCCGACCGTGCCGCGCCAGAACGACAGCTTGTCGCTGGTGATGTCAAAGTCGTCGAATCCCTCGTAGTCGAAGGCACGGAAGTACCGCACGTCGGCGCGGACGGTGAACCCGCCGCGTCCCATGAACGCGCCGATCCCGCCGTTCCATCCGAGGCTGTTCTTCGCCTCGTCGAGATCGAGCAGGTCGTCCTGGATGTTCGTCCGGATCACGCCGGCGCCGAGCGCCAGGTACGGCGCGAATCCGCTGCGGCGTCCGCCGAGCAGGAAGTTCGCCATCGCCGTGACGACCTTGCCGTCCACGCCGGCCTCCTCGACGCTGTAGAACTTCGGCGTATAGCCGAAATCGAGCTCGAACCCGCCGTTCTGGCCGATGTAGCCGATGGCCGCGCCGTAGATCGTGCTCCGCTCGGTGGTGTCGCCGGCGAAGTTCACGCCGAGATACGGGTTGATGAAGCCATCCGCCGAGGCGGCCGTCGGCATCGAGAGCAGAACGAGCGAACAGATCAGGGCAAGTCTGGATGTAGTCGGCACTCAGTACTCTCCAATCCGCTGGGGAATTCCTGACGCGTCCTCAGGGACGCGGAACCCGGAACGTGGCCGCCGCCTGCGGCACCCGTGACGGCGTCCGGCTCACACCGCGCGCGCGGCGTCGGCCAGCAGCTCCCAGGCCCGCCGCACGTGCCGCTCCTCGGTCCGGAGATTGCCGATCGCGAGCCGCAGCGCGTAGCGGCCGTCGAGCCGCGTGTGCGAGAGGAACACCTCGCCGGACGCGTTGACCGCGTCGAGAATCGCGGCGTTGTGCCGCTCGAGGGCCGCCTCGTCGCTCAGGCCCGGGGGCACGTGACGGAAACACACCACGCTGAACGGCACCGGCGCCATCCGCTCCCACCGCGGGGCATCGTCGACCCACCCGGCGAAGCGGCGCGCCAGATCGACATGATGCAACAGCCGGGCCCGGATGCCCTCGGCCCCGAAGTAGCGGAGCAGCATCCAGAGCTTCAGCGCGCGGAAGCGCCGTCCGAGCTGGATGCCGGTGTCCATCAGGTTCTTCACCGGCGCCGCTTCCGTCGTCTGCAGGTAATCGGGCACCAGCGAGAACGCCTGACGCAGCACGGGCATCCGCCGGCAATACAGCACGGACAGATCGAACGGCGTGAACAGCCACTTGTGAGGATTGACGACGAAACTGTCGGCGCGGCCGCTGCCCTCGAACAGCGGGCGCCAGGCGGGCAGCATCGCCATGACTCCGGCGTAGGCCGCGTCGACGTGCAGCCACACCTTCTCCCGTTCGCACACGTCGGCCATGGCGTTCACGGGGTCGACGGCCGTCGACGACGTCGTGCCGACCGTGGCGACGACGGCGAGCGGCAGGAATCCGGCGGCACGGTCGGCCGCAATCGCGTCGGCCAGGGAATCGGCACGCATGGCATGCGTGTCGTCCACCGGCACCCGGTGGATCGCGTCCTGGCCGAATCCGAGCAGCATGACGGCCTTTTCGACGGACGAGTGGGTGTGCCCGGAGAGGTAGACGCGCACGGGCCGGAGGTCCGCACGGCCGTACGCGCCGCGCGTGCGGACGTCGGGCATGGCGGCCTCCCGCGCGGCGGCGAGCGCGTGGAGCACCGAGACCGACGCGGTGTCGTAGATGACGCCCTCGAACTCCGGCGGCAGATCGAGCAACCCGCGTAGCCACCCGAGCGCGACCTCTTCCAGCTCCGTCGCGGCCGGTGACGTCCGCCACAGCATCGCCTGCACGTTCAGCCCGGCGGCCAGCATCTCGGCGAGCACCCCGGGCCCGCTGCCGGTGATCGCGAAGTAGGCGAAGAATCCCGGATGGTTCCAGTGGGTGAGCCCGGGGACGATCAGGCGCTCGAAGTCTTCGAAGATGGCGGAGAACGGCTCGCCGACGGCCGGCGCGTCGGACGGCAGCGCGCGGATCAGGTCGCCGGGAGCGGAGCGCGAGAGGACGGGGAAGCGCTCCGGATATGCGAAGTACGCCGCCAGCCAGTCGACGATGTGGTGACCGGCGCGCCGGAACTCCTCGACCGGCATGTCCCCGCCGGGACGCGCGCCAGCGGATCCCTCGGTCATCGGTCGGCGCGCGCCTTCAGATACTCGAGCGCGAACGCTTTCAGCTTCGGGCTCCGCAGCCCGATGCGCTCGGCTTCCGCGGTCGCCTTCTCCTCGGGCCAGCCGTCGACCGCGACCCGCTTGATCAGCCACAGCATCCCGACGCGGTTCGCCGACGCGCAGTGGATGAAGGCGGGCGAGGTGTCCGGCTCGCGCAGGATCGCCAGGAAGCGCTCGACCACTGCATTGGAGAGCGCATTGGCATCCACCGGCAGGTGGATGTATCGCAGGCCGGCCGCTTCCGCCGCGCGGCGCCCGGCGTCGATGTCGGCACCCTCCTCGGTCGCGAGCCGCAGGTTGATCACGCTGCGGAAGCCATCGGCCCGGATCGCGGGCATGGCCGCTGCCGGCGTCGCCCCGGCGCAGGCGACGGTCGCGTCGACCCTCGTGTAGTTCGACACGCCGTCCGGCGCCGGATCGGCGGAGAGGGGAAGCAGGAACACGGGCGCGGCGAGAAACGCGAGCACGAGCAGCGAGAGACGCATGGGAGCTCCAGTACCGGATTCTCCGCGATGGTACCGCTGCGCGCACGGGAAGGGAAGGCCGGCCCGCATGCGCGCGGGCCGGGCTGTCGATGACGCGGTCAGTTGCTCTCGACGGTCACGGTGACGGGAGCCAGCACCTTGACGGTCAGCGGCGAGCCCTCGAGGAACTGCGCGGGCCGCCGGTCACCCGCCATGACGGCGGCCGTACCGCCCGCGGCCCCGACGGCGCTGCCGATGGCCGCTCCCTTGCCGCCGCCGAGGATGGCCCCGAGGATCGCGCCGCCAATCGCGCCGCCGCCGACCTTTGCCGCGCTGGCGTTGGCGGGCGAGGGGCCCTCCCGATACACGGTCTCGGTCTGCAGCGGCACGTGGGTGCCGTCCGTGAGAACGAGCGTGTGGAAGCGCACGCCGAGCCGCGCGCGCTCCTTCATCTTGCCGCCGCGCTCGACGGCGCTCACCGATCCGATGACGCGGGAGCCGGCCGGGATGACCACCCGCCCGCCGCTGCGCACGTCACGTGAAACGCGAGCTTCCACCCGGTCCTCGATCTCCGCCGTTTCGCTGGAGAGGGTCGTAGCCAGCTCGAGCCCGATCACGGCATCGGCAGGCACGGTGAGCTCTTCGAAGCGCGGTGCGGGAGGCAGCGGATCCACCGGCTGGACCCGTCGCTCTCCGGCGCCGGCCGTCCGCGCCTCGGATGAATCCGGCCACACGCCGGCGGGAGGCAGGGACGTTTCGACGCGCGCGGATTCGGCCGCCGGCGCCGGCTCACGACGTGCCGGCTCACGACGTGCCGGCTCCGGGCGCGGTGCCGGCGCGTTGGTCCGAGTGACGCTCCGGCGCGGGGCCGGAGCGGCCCGGGGCGCCTCGCGCCGCGCGACACGCGGCGCAGGTTCCGGCTCCGCCGGTGCAGCCGGAGCTTCGACCACAGGCGCGGGGGTCTCCTCCATCACGGCTTCGGTGGTCTCGACCGGCGTCGGACCGGGCAGTGCCGCGGCCTGGGCTGACTCGGGTACCGGCGCGGGCTCCTGCCGGGACGCAAGGAACGCGCCCGCGCCCGCGGCGCCGACGAGCGCGGCGATGGCCGCCGCGGCCACGACGAGTCTGTTGCTGAACATCGCGAAACTCCTTGCCCTCCCGGCGAGCAATTGACGTGCCGTTGGCCGTGGTAGCCGTTGCGCCCCAAGTAGCGCCTTCGCAGGGAGATACGCGAACCTCAGGTCGTGCCGGCTGTCCTGAGTTCAGGGCGGCGGCTGTCCTCACCCGGCGAATGCGCACGGCCCTCCCGCCGCCCTTCCTGCAGCCGTGCTCTGGTGCGCGCGTTGCATTGCGGGGAATACGAGAGAAAATAGGGGTACCGCTCATGACGTTGCCGCGCTTCAGGACAGCCCGCCGGTTGGTGACCGCGATGGCGATCGTCGCCGCGAGCCTCCTCCCCGCGACGGCTGGTGCCGTGACGACGGGCGAGCTCGTCGAGCTGCGGCGGGCCGGGCTGGGCGACGAGGTGCTCATCGCGCTGATCGAGGCGACCGGCGTACCGTTGCCCGTCGGCGCCGACGAGGCGATCCGGCTGAAGCAGGCCGGTCTGAGCGATGCGGTGATTGCCGCGGCCGTGCGGGCATCGACGCCGTCGCCCGACCAGGCCTGGTCCGAGGCGGACCCTGCGCCGAACGTCGCCGTGATCGGCGCCGCCCCGGAACCGCCGACGGTCGTCGAACGCGAGGTCGTCTACGTACCCTGGCTGGTGGCGGTCCCGAAGCGGCCCGTGTCGCCGCGTCCGGCGAAGCCGTATTTCGAAGGAGACCGCGGATTCGGCCGCTTCATCAACGACGGCGCGGCCCTGCCGCCCTCCGAAACCACGCGCGACCGTCGCCCGTGATGTCGTTCGCACGTTCCCGCTCGTGAGTCACGTTCTCGTCATCGGGGGAGGCATCATCGGCTGCGCGGCGGCGTGGGAGCTCACGCGCCGCGGCGTCCGGGTGACGCTCGCCGAGCCGCGTCCGATCGCCGGCGGCGCCAGTCAGGCGTCGGCCGGCATGCTCGCGCCCCACACCGAAGGCCGCCACGACGGCACGATGCACGCGCTGGGCGTCCGCAGCCTCTCGCTGTACGACGAGTTCATCGCGAGGCTGCGCGAAGAGGGGCAGGCGATCACCTACGGCCGCACGGGCTCGCTCGACATCGCGCTCACGGACGAGGACGCGAGGCAGCTCGAGGCCATCGCCGGGAACGCGCCGCCCGACAGCGGCTGCGAGTTCATCGATGCCGGCGGCGTGCGCTCGCTCGAGCCGGCGGTCACCCGCAAGGCGCGCGGCGGGCTCCGCATTCCCTCCCACGGCTTCGTCGACGTCGTCGGGCTGGTGCGCGGCCTCTGGACCTCGGCGTCGCGGCGCGGTGCGCAGCTGGAGCCGTCGCCGGTACGGGGGATCGAGCCTTTCAACGGCGGCGTGCGCGCCGTCTTCGACGCCGGGCAGCGGGAGTACACGCATGTGGTGGTCGCCGCCGGCGCGTGGGCCGGCACGATCGACATCACCGGCGTGCCCGCGCTTCCGGTGCGTCCCGTGCGCGGGCAGCTCCTGGCGCTGACGTGGAGCACGGTCCCGCCGCGGCACACGCTGTGGGGACCGCGCTGCTACGCCGTGCCGTGGACCGACGGCACGCTGCTGGTCGGCGCGACGGTCGAGGAAGTGGGTTTCGAGGAGCAGGCCACCGCGGCCGGCGTGCAGCAGCTGCTGAACGCGGTCACCGAGCTCGCCCCTCCTGCCGCCAGCGCCGCGTTCATGGGCGCACGCGTGGGCCTGCGGCCAGGGACGCCGGACGACCGGCCGATCGTCGGGAGCTCGGAGCGAATCCCCGGGCTGATCTACGCGACCGGCCACTATCGCAACGGCGCGCTGCTGTCGCCGCTCACGGCAGTGACGGTCGCCGACCTCGTGGAGGGGCGTGCGCCGGACGACGTCTGGGAGCCGTGCCGCCCTTCGCGCTTCGGCGCTTACTGAACGACGGCTGGAGAATCGAGGTGTCGCGATGGCGCTGCTGGCCGACGATCGCATCGAGGCTGAGCTCAGAACGCTGGACGGCTGGACGCGGGACGGGAACGCGATCCACAAGCAGTTCACGTTTCCCGGTTTTCCCGAGGCGGTGAGCTTCGTGCAACGGCTCGTGCCGGGCGCGGAAGCCGCCGACCACCATCCGGACCTGACGATCAGCTACCGCAGGGTCACCGTCTCCTACACCACTCACAGCGAGGGGGGACTGACGGCGAAGGACTTCGAGGGAGCGCGGCGGGCGGAGGAAGCGGCGCGGGGGTAGAGCGCCGCGAATCCATCAGGCTGGCTGGATCGGGAACACGTGCTCGAGGTCCTCGCCGGGCCGCGGGATCACGTGCACGCTGACGAGCTCTCCCACGCGTCTGGCGGCGGAGGCGCCGGCGTCCGTGGCCGCCTTGACCGACCCCACATCGCCGCGCACGAGCACGGTCACGAGCCCGGCATCCACCTTGTCCCACGAAACGATGGTGACGTTGGCGGCCTTGACCATCGCGTCGGCGGCCTCGATGAGGGCGACGAGCCCGCGGGTCTCGACCATCCCCAGCGCCTCGCCCACCTGCAGCTTCGCGGTTTCCGCCTTCACGACCTCGTTGTTGCGCGACATGGGCTGATTCTACTCCGTCGCGGCCTCTGCCAGGTTCGCCTTTTCTCCAGCGGTCCGCGGCTCCGGACCTAGAATCGAAGGCCTCGCCCGATGCCTCATCTCGCCGACGCCACGGACGCGCAGCAGGCGCAGATTCTCGCCGACACGTACGCGCTCTGGGGGGACGGACTGCCGCTCGACGGCTACGTCACCTGGAACCGCGCGCAGCTCCGGACGTCCTGGGGACAGGCGCATCTCCGCCGCGTCGTCTGGACGGACGGGAGCCGGGTGC
This sequence comes from uncultured Bifidobacteriaceae bacterium, assembly GCA_964446605.1. Taxonomy (GTDB): domain Bacteria; phylum Acidobacteriota; class Vicinamibacteria; order Vicinamibacterales; family JAENWD01; genus JAENWD01. The sequence goes on from CAYUPN010000003.1 coordinate 76,227, forward strand.
TCGCGTCGGCCAAGCGTTATGAGCTGCAGGTGCGGCTGGACGGCCGATCCGTGCGCACGCTTGGCGTCGGCGCGCTGTTCACGCCGCCTGCCTTGCGCGGCCAGGGGCATGCGCGCGCACTCGTCGAGGCGATGTGCGGCCAGGCGGCTCGCGACGGCTTCGAGCTGGCGCTGCTCTTCTCGGAGATCGGGACCGGCTATTACGAGCGGCTCGGATTCCGGACCGTGCCGGTCGTCAGCTGCGAGATCGCGGTCCGGATGCCGGGTGGCGCGCCCGCGGTGCTCGCCCGCGCCGGCGACGAGCGCGATGCGCCGGCGGTGGCAGCCATGCATGCCGAGCGGCTGACGCGGTACCGGTTCGGTCTGGAGTTCGACGCCGATCTCGTGCGCTACTCCGTCTCGAAGAAGCGGTTGATGGCCGCCGTCGGGCCCGGGGGGCGGCGGGCCGTCGAGTACTTCGTGATCGAGGAAGGGCACCAGGCCGTCGCGTTCGTGCTGATCCAGGTCACGCGGGGGCGCGGCGGCGAGCCGGATGCGTGGAGCCTTGCCGCGTGCGGCGATCGCGATCCGGACGGCGCGCGCATCGGCGCGCTGCTGCAGGTGCTGGTCGCGCGGCAGCCGGCCGCCATGCCGCCTCGCATCCGATCGTGGTGGCCCGTCGATCTCCGCCCGCCGCAGCTGGACATCCGGCCGAGAGGCGCAGCGTCGGAGGTGATGATGATCCGGCCGCTGGGCCCCGGCGGCGAACCGGCGCGTCCGCTCGAGCGTGAGGACGTGTTCTACTGGCACGGCGATGGTGTCCTACTCCCGGCCCCCGGGGGGGGGGTCCGGGGCCCGGGGGTGGGGGGGGGGGGGCCGGGGGCCGGGGGCCAGGGGCCAGGGGCCGGGGGTCAGGGGCCAGGTCGTAGGGCCGAACTTCAGTTCGGCCGAATCAGGGCCAGGAAGCGGCGGGAGTCATCGATGCACGACTACGAGAAGCTGGGGCTCTTCTATCTGGGCAGGCCGTACGAGGTCGAGGCGGGCGCGCCGCGCGAGGGGCTGCTGCTCTACGACGCATGCGATCTCGTCACGCATGCCATCTGTGTCGGCATGACGGGCAGCGGCAAGACCGGCCTCTGCATCGACCTGCTCGAAGAGGCCGCGCTCGACGGCGTCCCCGCGCTCGTCATCGACCCGAAAGGCGATCTCGGCAACCTGCTGCTGACGTTTCCGGGCCTCTCGGCCGCGGAGTTCCGCCCGTGGATCGACGAAGACGAGGCGCGGCGCAACGGGCAGTCGCCCGACGAGTGGGCGGCCTCGCAGGCGGCGCTCTGGCGCCAGGGCCTGGAGAGCTGGCATCAGCCGCCGGATCGCATTGCGCGGCTGAAGGCGGCTGCGGATGCGGCGATCTACACGCCCGGATCCGAAGCGGGCATTCCGCTCTCGGTGCTTCGCTCGTTCGCGGCGCCGCCCGCGAGCGTGAGGGATGACGCCGAGCTGCTGCGCGAGCGCATTTCGACGACCGTCACGGGGCTGCTCGGCCTGATCGGCATCGCCGCCGACCCGATCCGCAGCCGCGAGCACATCCTGATTGCGACGATCCTCGACGCCGCATGGCGCGCCGGAGAGGATCTCGACCTCGCGCGGCTGATTCAACTGGTGCAATCGCCGCCGGTCTCGCGTGTCGGCGTGCTCGACCTCGAAGCCTTCTATCCGTCTGGCGACCGGTTCGCGCTGGCCTCCGCGCTCAACAACCTGCTCGCGGCGCCCGGATTCGGCGCGTGGATGGCGGGCGAACCACTCGACATCCAACGGCTGCTGTTCACGGACGCGGGGCGGCCGCGGCTCGCCATCTGCTCGATCGCGCATCTGACCGACGCCGAGCGGATGTTCTTCGTCACGCTGCTGCTGAACGAAGTGCTCGGGTGGATGCGGCAGCAGCCCGGCACCGGCAGCCTCCGCGCGATCGTGTACATGGACGAAATCGCCGGGTACCTGCCGCCGGTCGCGGCGCCGCCGTCGAAGGCGCCGATGCTCACGCTCCTCAAGCAGGCGCGCGCGTTCGGCGTGGGCCTGGTGCTCGCGACGCAGAACCCGGTCGACCTCGACTACAAGGCCCTCTCGAACGCCGGGACGTGGTTCATCGGACGGCTGCAGACCGAGCGCGATCAGGCACGGGTGCTCGACGGGCTCGAGGGGGCGATGTCGAGCGCGGGCGGCGCGTTCGATCGCGCGCGGCTGGAACGGATCATCGGCGGCCTCGGCAAGCGCAGATTTCTGCTGCACAACGTCCACGAAGACGGGCCCGAGGTCTTCGAGACCCGGTGGGCGATGTCGTACCTGCGCGGACCGCTCACGCGCGCGCAGATCCGGACGCTCATGGAAGGTCGCGTCGCGCCGGCGCCGCAGCCGGATGCACCGGCGCCCGAGCCGCTCGTGTCGCGAGAGGCGGGCACGGCGTCTCCGCCGCCGTCCGGCAGCCTGAGCGCGACGCCGCCGGTGCTTCCACATGGGATCCAGCAGTTCTTCGCCCCGGCAGCTTCGGGCGAGGCGCTGACGCCGATGCTTCTCGCCGCCGCCGAGATCCACTATTCCGACAGGCGCCTCGACATCGACGTCGTCCGGTCCCGCGCGGTGGTCGTGCCGTTTGGCGACGGCGCGCTGCCCGTCGACTGGGACGCCGCGCGCCCGGCCCCGTTCGACGTCCGGGAGCTCACGCGCGACGTTCCGGAGGGGGCACGCTTCGGCGACCTGCCGCCCGCGGCGGCGAAGCCGCGCAGCTACGAGAGCTGGGCGAAGTCGTTCGCACGGTGGCTGCAGACGATGGAGGGGTTGGAGCTGCTGCGCAGCACGGCGCTGAAGCTCACGTCGGCGCCGGACGAGACGGAGAGCGCCTTCCGCGCGCGGGTGCGTCTCGCCGCGCGCGAGGCGCGCGACGCGGACGTGCAGAAGCTGCGTCAGAAGTATGCGCCGAAGGCGGCGGCCCTGGAAGAGAAGCTGCGGCGCGCGCGGCACGCGGTGAGCCGCGAGGAGCAGCAGGTCGAGAGCCAGAAGACGCAGACGGCCATCTCGTTCGGCACGACGATTCTCGGCGCGCTCTTCGGACGCAAGACGCTCAGCGCGTCGACGCTGGGCCGCGCGACCACCGCGGCGCGGGGCATGGGCCGCGTCTCGAAGGAGGCGCGCGACGTCGAGCGTGCGAAGGAGAACTTCGCCGCCGTCGAGCGCAGTATTGCCGATCTGGAGGCCACGCTGCAGGAGGAGATCGCAGCCGTGGAGGCGTCGTACGAGCAGGCGGCCGAGCCGATTGAGACGGTGAGCATCAAGCCGCGCCGCGGCGGCGTGCAGGTCCAGCTGACCGCGCTGGTCTGGTTGCCGGACCCGCCCGCGCAGCGCATGCGACGCGGGTGGGACCTGAACCGACCCGATCAGTAGACCTGTTGCAGCGTCAGCTGCATCGTGTGCTGGCCGCCCTCGCCGATCGTGAACGGCGTGCCGACCGTGCGCAGCCGCTCGAGCAGCGCGGGATCGCGTTCCTCTCCGTGTTCGACCGCTTCGACCGCGGCAGCGACATAGCGTCCCGGTGGCAGTCCCTGGACGCCCCATGTTCCCGACTGATCGGGGCGGGCGACCTCGATCCGCCGCGACCATCGTGTTCTCCAATAGGCCGGGTCCTCCGCGAACACCACGACGGTATAGTCCGGCACGGGCTGGCCGCGGTCATCGAGTACCGATCCGGACACATGCGTCCGCGTCGTCGTCAGGACCACCTGGACATCCGTGATGGTCTCGCCGTCCCTGAACGTCAGGCCGGTGTCGGTGACGTCCTCGCCGCCCACGAGCACGGACGCGAGCGTCCAGTCCTGTGTCATGACGAGCGGGCGGATGGCGGCCGGCGATCGCGGAACCCGGAGCTCGAACGTCCAGTCGGGCCCGAGCTGGCTCGGCCTGTTGCCCATCATGAAGGCCGGACGGGAATCGCCGTCCGGCAGCGCGGTGATGGTAATCGCCTCCGGTGGCGGAGGGCTCGAGGCCAGATCATTCAGCACGACCCGCCCGCGGATCGTCGCGCCTCGCGGCGGCGACAGGACGACGCCGCTGATGTCCTCGGAGCCGACCGTGATGTCGGCGAGACCGATCTCGACGTTCTCGCCCCACCCTCGCATCCCCTGCGTCGGCAGGGCAATCAGAGTGTAGTCGCCCGGCGTGATGTTCGACACCCGGAAGCTCCCGTCCTCGCGCGTCCGGTTGCCGCCCTGTATCGAGAAGACCCCCATCGCGTTGTCGTGTGCGCTGACCTGGATGAGCGCGTTGGCCATGGGGCGTCCCTGGCCGTCAAGCGCCGTTCCGCTGATCGCCACGGTGCGCACCGGCAGGAGCGAGAAGGTGAGGCCGGAGATCTCTCCGCCCAGGCCGAGCGCAATCGGCTCGGCATGCTGGGGTGACATGACGCCCGGATAGTAGGTGGGGGCGTACCCGTACCCGGCATCGCTCGTGGCGCCCATCGCGGCCCACTCCCGGAACGTCGCGCTCAGATAGAACTCGCCGGGCGGCAACCCGTAGATCCTGAAATGCCCGCCGTCGTCGGTCTGGGCAAACCGGCCTGCCGGAACCAGTTGCCGCCTGCCGCCGGCGTACTGGTAGCGCATCGCCGTGACCATGACGTCCGCCACCGGCTCGCCGAACTCGTCGACGATGCGGCCGGCGACGACCGCGCCGCGGGGCAGATTGAAGTTCACGTTCTCGAGCGTCTGCCCGTCGGCCAGCTCGATCGGACGCCCCGGGACGAACGCACGTCGCTGGCCGTACTGCAGCGTCACGTAGCCCGCCTTGGACGCCATGAGGGTGTAGCGCCCGGCTGGCAGCTCGGCCAGCTCCCACCGGCCCTCCGCATCCGTCGTCGTGACGCGCCCTTCCCGGATCCCCTCACCTGAAATGCGCACGATCGCGCGGCGCAGCGGCTGCCCGGTCTCGCCGCTGACGACCACGCCCCGCATGCGGGCCGTGCCGGTCTCCGGCGCGGCGTCGCGGTCGCGCGGCGGCTGCACCACGCCGGGCCGGCGCCCACCGGGAGGCTGCGCGACGATCTGGCCGGCGACCTGTCCGGCTGAATCTTTCATGGCAACAGCAACCGGCGGCGACAGAAACAGCGCAAGGAAGAAAGCCTTCTGCATGGCTGACAGATTGAGCATGGTTGAGAAGCTCCGTCGCAATTGTGCGGCCAGGCGCCGCGCTGGGCCCTGGAGCCTGTGCAGCATCAGATCGCGAGAACCGTCAAGCATTGTCGGCGAGCCCCTCCGCTCCCATGCTCCCGGACGTCGGCGTTTCGCTTGGCGTTCAGCGTGATTCCACAAGGTTACAGCTAG
>CAYUPN010000004.1:0-79353 GCA_964446605.1 uncultured Bifidobacteriaceae bacterium
TTCGCGCGATGCGCGAGCCCGGCGGGCACGCAAGTTGCTGCACGGCACTGACGGCTGCGGCAGGTCTGTCCGCACCTTCTCTCTCACAACGGAGCTTCCATGATCCTGGCGAACGCACTCGGGCTCACCACCGATCTGGCCATCGACCTCGGCACGGCGAACACCTGCGTCTATGTGCCCGGCCGTGGCATCGTGCTGGACGAGCCCTCGGTCGTCGCCTTCAACACCGCGCACAACCGCATCGAAGCCGTCGGGACGAAGGCGCGCGAGATGATCGGGCGCACGCCGCGCGACCTCGTCGCGATCCGGCCGCTGCGCGACGGGGTCATCGCGGATTTCGACGCGGCCGAGCGGATGCTGACCGACTTCATCCGCCGGGCGAGCCGCCGCAACGGCTGGCTGCGCCCGCGCGTCGTGGTCGGCGTGCCTGCCGAGATCACGCAGGTGGAGCGCCGGGCCGTGAAGGAGAGCACGCTGCGCGCGAAGGCCAGCGAGGTGTATCTCGTCGACGAACCCGTGGCGGCGGCCATCGGCGCCGGGCTGCCGATCACCGAGCCGACCGGCAACATGATCGTCGACATCGGCGGCGGCACCACGGACATCGCCGTCGTCTCGCTCGCCGGGATGGTTTACCGCAAGTCGGTCCGGGTCGCCGGGGACGAGATGGACGAGGCGATCATGGATTACATGAAGAAGGCCCACGGGCTGCTCATCGGGCCCCGCACCGCCGAGCAGATCAAGATCGAGATCGGCTCGGCCGCCCCGCTGGACGTGCCCATGGAGATGGAGGTGCGCGGCCGCCACCTCGCCTCCGGCCTGCCGAAGAGCATCGCCGTGACGGACCAGGAAATCCGCGACTGCCTGAAGAGCACCGTCGACATCATCGTCCGGGCGGTGCGGGATGCGCTGGAGCGGGTTCCGCCGGAACTGTCGGCCGACATCTACGATCGGGGCGTGGTCATCACGGGGGGCGGCTCGCTCCTGCGGAACTTCGACCGGCGGCTCAGCCAGGACACCGATCTGCCCGTCCAGAACGCCGAATCGCCGCTGAACTCGGTCGTGCTGGGCGCCGGCAAGATGCTCGCGAACATCAACCTGCTGAAGAAGCTCACCGCCGCCTGATACGTCCTCCACCCGTGCGTGACCGGCGGCGGAAGGCCGCGCCGGCCCCGCCCGGGACGCCACGGGCACCCGCCTGCAGGATTGCGAGACTCCGGACGATAAGTAGCCTGGACGCGCCCAGCCCCGCACGTAGCGGGCCCGGTGCGCCGTCGAATCCCGGAGACTGCATGCGGTTCGGAAAAGTCCTGCCCTTCTCCACCGACCTCGCCATCGATCTGGGCACCGCCAACACGTGCGTGTTCGCCCCCGGGCGCGGCATCGTGCTCAACGAGCCCTCGGTCGTCGCCTACAACAAGCTCCACGGACGCATCGAGGCGGTGGGCACGGAAGCCAAGGAGATGGTCGGGCGGACGCCCCAGCACCTCGTCGCCGTGCGCCCGCTGCGCGACGGCGTCATCGCGGATTTCGAGGCGGCCGAGCGCATGCTGACGGACTTCATGCGGAAGGCCCAGCCGCGCAGCGCCTGGGTCCGCCCGCGGGTCATCATCGGCGTGCCGGCGGAGATCACGGAGGTCGAGCGGCGGGCGGTGAAGGAGAGCACGCTCCGCGCCAAGGCGAGCGAGGTCTACATCGTCGACGAGCCGGTCGCCGCCGCCATCGGCGCCGGACTGCCCATCACCGAGCCGACCGGGAACATGATCGTCGACATCGGCGGCGGCACCACGGACATCGCGGTCGTCTCGCTGTCCGGGATGGTCTACAGCAAATCGGTGCGGGTCGCCGGCAACGAGATGGACGAAGCCATCGCCGAGCACATGAAGCGCGCGCACGGCCTGCTCATCGGCGAGCGGACCGCGGAGCAGATCAAGGTGGACGTCGGATCGGCGGCGCCGCTGGACAAGCCCGCGTCGATGGAGGTGCGGGGCCGCCACCTCACCGACGGCGTGCCGCGCAGCGTCACGGTCACCGATCAGGAGATCCGGACGGCGCTCAAGAGCACCGTCGACATCCTGATCGGCGCCATCCGCGACGCGCTCGAGCGCATTCCGCCGGAGCTCTCGGCGGACATCTACGATCGGGGCATCGTCATCACGGGCGGCGGTTCGATGCTGCGGAACCTGGATCGCCGCATCGCCGACGACACGCAGCTCCCGGTGCAGATGGCCGAGGAGCCGCTGACGTCGGTCGTGCTCGGCGCGGGCAGGATGCTCGCGGACCTGAGCCTGCTGCGCAAGCTCGCCGCCGCCTGAGCCCCCGGTCCCGTCAGATCGGTCCGATTCTCCAGGCGTTCTCGTTGCTCGCGACCACGAGCGATCCGGCGTGGTCGAACGCCAGCCCCACCAGGCCGGTTCCCGAGACCAGGAGCTCCGGCTCGGCCGGGGCGTCCGGCCGGAACCGGTAGATGCCGCTCGATCCCGAGATCGCCTCGGCGATGTAGAGCGCGCCGTCGGGGCCGAACACGAGCCCCTGCGGGCGTCCGAACCCCACCCACACCGTTTCGACCTGTCCGTCCATGTGGACGCGATACAGGCGGTCGCGCGACGTGAGCGTCGGCGCCGTGACGTAGAGCTGGCCGTCGGGCCCGAAGGCCAGGTGGAACGCGGCCATGGACGACGGCAGGGTGGCCATCATCGTTGCCTGGCCGTTCGGCAGCACGCGGAAGATCGTGCCGGAGCGGTCGCCGACGAACAGCGTGCCGTCCGGGCCGAAGGCCAGCCCGCATGCGACCCCGACCTCGGACACGGCCGGCTCGTAGTGCCCCTGGTCGTCGACGCGGTAGACCACCCCCTCGAACCGGCTCGACACGTAGAGCTGGCCGTCCGGCCCGAACGCCATCGCCGTGGGATTGACGAGCCCGGTGACGAACGACTCGCGGGCGCCGGAGGGATCGATGCGGAAGATCGAGACCGGCACCTGCTGGCCGCGCGTCCCGCTGTACGTGACGTACAACCGCCCGGCCGCGTCGAAGACCGGATTGTCGACCTGATGCAGTCCTTCGGCGACGAGCGCGCCGACGCGCAGCACCGGCGCGGATTCGTCACGTCCCGACAGCACGATCGGCACGTCGCCGTCCGGTGCGTCGGCCGGCACGATGACGACCAGGCGGCCCGGTCTGGCGGACGCCAGGCGTGCCGGCACGTCGCCCACGCGCACGTCGGGGAACCCGGCCGTGACGTCGAACGCCCCGCCGAGGATCTCCACGCGGCCCCCCGGGCAGGCGGCTGCGGGACGGACAACCATCGGAACACCCACGGATGAAAGACTACTCCACGGCTCGGGTCTGATCGGGTCCGATCAGGTCTCGTGGCGGCGGAAGACGTGAACGACGGGATGCGGGAGCGAGCGGCACGCGGGCAGTGCGGCGACGGCAGACGTCCCCCTAACTGTCATCCAGCTCCATGTTCCAGTACAGATAATCCCGCCAGCTCTCGGGCGCATTGCGCAGCCCGATCGTGAAGCGCACCGCCGGCGCGGACGTCGGCCGGCGCGGAACCGACTGCAGCCGCATGCCGGCCTCCGCGGGCGTCCGCCCTCCCTTCCGCCGGTTGCAGCTGATGCAGCACGTGACGATGTTCTCCCAGTCCTTCCGGCCGCCCTGCGCGACCGGAATCACGTGGTCGAACGTCAGCTCGCTCGTCGGGTACTGATCCCCGCAGTACTGGCAGCGATGGTGGTCGCGCGCGTAGATGTTCGCGCGGCTGAACGGGACGTAGTCCACCCGGCGCTTGATCCGGATGTAGCGGAGCAGCCGGATCACCGAAGGGAGCCGGAACGTCACGGAGACAGATCTCACCTCACGGTCGTACGTCGAGATGATCTCGACCTTCCCCTGACAGAGCAGCGTGATCGCCTTCTGCCAGTGAACGACCTTCAGCGGTTCGTACGTGGCGTTCAGGAGGAGCGTCTGCTCCATGACTCAGTATATAGGGGCCTGCGTGAAAGGGTGTCAAGCCGAGTGGGGTGGCCACGCGCGCGGCGCGCCCGCGAAAAGCCCGGTACCACGGCCCCTTTGGCGCGCTGCCGGTGCGCGGCGGCGCGCAGGCCGCGGAACGCACGAGCACGGCTGTGGCACTCTAGGGACATGCCGCTCTTCGCCGCGCTGCTCGTGGTGCTCCTGGGCGCAGCGGCGGGGCTCCACGCCCAGCCGTCAGCTGCCGATCAGACGCCCGATCCCGAGTCGTTCGGGTCGTGGCTCGAAGACGTGCGCCAGGAAGCGCTGTCCCGCGGACTCCGGCGCACGACCGTGGACCGCGCGTTCGACGGCATCGCGCCGGTGCCGCGCGTACTCGAGCGGGACCGCACGCAGGCCGAATTCACGCTCTCCCTCGACGACTACCTGAAACGCCGCCTCGACAGCTACACGGTTCGCGTGGCGCGCCGCATGATGGCCAGGCATCGCACGCTGCTGCGACGCGTCAGCGCGCACTACGGCGTGGACGCGCGCATCCTGGTCGCGATCTGGGGGCTCGAATCGAGCTTCGGACGCTTCACCGGCGTGCGCCCCACGATTCCGGTGCTCGCGACGCTCGCGTGGGACGGCCGCCGCGGCGAGTTCTTCCGTGGCCAGCTCTTCGACGCGCTGACGATCCTCGATCGCGGCGACATCGAGCTCGGGAGCCTGAAGGGCTCGTGGGCCGGCGCCATGGGCCAGGTCCAGTTCATGCCTTCGAGCTATCTGACATGGGCCGAGGACTTCGACGGAGACGGCCGGCGCGACATCTGGTCGTCGATGCCGGACGTGTTCGCGTCGATTGCGAACTACCTCAAGGGACACGGCTGGGTCGATCGGCCATGGGGCTTCGCCGTCCGCGTGCCGACGGCCGCGCGCGACGACATCGCCGCGCTGCCGGCGCGAACGTCCGGCTGCCGTGCGATGCGGACGCTCACGCAGCCCGCAACGCTCGCCGAGTGGCGGCGGATGGGGGTCGTGCTCGCTGGCGGCGCGCGCCTGCCGGCCTCGTCACGCCCGGCCTCGCTGCTCGAGATCGAGGACCGCGCGTGGCTGGTCACGCCGTCGTACGAAGCCATCCTGGCGTACAACTGCGCACACGCCTACGCGCTGAGCGTGGGTCTGCTCGCCGACCGGCTTCCGAAGTGATCCGGGCACCCGCGCGCGGGACGGTGTGGGCACGGATTCCGTCATAATGCAATTCATGCACGCATCCAGACTCTTCATCGTCACAGTGGCCGCGCTCCTGCTGCACGCGCCGCTGTTCGCTCAGCCCGCGGCTGCACCGGATTCGGCATTCACCCCGCTGTTCAACGGCAGGGACCTCACCGGCTGGTACGGCCTGCCGCACACGGATCCCGCGACGCTGGCCGCCATGAGCGCCCAGGAGCGCGCGCGCAAGCGCGCGGAGGACGACAAGGCGTTCCGCCAGCACTGGCGCGTCGAGAACGGCGCGCTCGTCAACGACGGCAACGGCCCCTACGCGACGACCGAGCGTGATTACGGAGACATCGAGCTCCGCCTCGAGTACCGGACGGTTCCGAAGGCCGACAGCGGCGTCTATCTCCGCGGGACCCCGCAGGTGCAGATCTGGGACACCACGAAGGAAGGGGGCAAGTGGCAGCACGGGGCCGACAAGGGCTCCGGCGGACTCTGGAACAACTCGCCCGGCGCACCCGGCAAGGACCCGCTCGTGAAGGCGGACAAGCCGTTCGGCGAGTGGAACGCGATCCGCATCGTCCAGATCGGCGAGCGCACGTGGGTGTGGCTGAACGGCCAGCTCACCGTCGACGGCGCCCGGATGGAGAACTTCTGGGATCGGACGAAGCCGCTGCCGCGCACCGGACCGATTCAGCTCCAGACGCACGGCGGCGAGATCCGGTGGCGCAACATCCGGCTTCGTGAGATCGGCGCGGAAGAGGGGGCGAAGTGGCTCGCTGCCCGCGACGGCGAGTTCACGTCGATCTTCAACGGGCGCGACTGGACCGGCTGGACCGGCCCCGTCCAGAACTACCAGATCGTCGACGGCGCCATCGTCTGCAAGCCGGACGCCGGCGGGACGATCTACACCGAGAAGATCTACCGCGACTTCGTCGTCCGCCTGGAGTTCAAGCTGCCCGAGGCCGGCAACAACGGGCTGGCCATCCGGTATCCGGGCAAGGGGGACACCGCCTACGTCGGGATGACCGAGCTGCAGGTGCTCGACAACGAGCATCCGAAGTACGCGACGCTCGACCCGCGGCAGTTCCACGGATCCGCCTACGGCATGGCTGCGGCCCATCGCGGTTATCTCCGGCCGGTGGGCGAGTGGAATTACCAGGAGGTCACGGTGAAGGGCTCGACGATCGTCGTCGAGCTGAACGGCACGCGCATCCTGGACGCGGACCTCTCGACCGTCACCGAGTTCGCCGGCGACAACCCGCATCCCGGCAAGGACCGCACCGAGGGGCACTTCGGATTCGCGGGGCACCGCGACCCGGTCGCGTTCCGCAACATCCGGATCAAGGAACTGCACTGATCTGAACTGACGCCGAACCGCCACCGCAGGGGCGCACCCCGCTCCTGCGGTGCCTTCTACTCGACCGTCCCGTCGAATCCCGGCCGTCCGGGATCCGACGCCAGGCGCCACGCGACGGCCAGCACCGTCCGGGTGACCTTCTCCAGCTTCTCGTAATCGATCAGGTCCGCTTCGTCCGACGGCCGGTGATAGTCGTCGTGCAGGCCGCTGAAGAAGAACGCGACGGGGATGCCCTTGCGGGCGTAGTGGTAGTGATCACTGCGCTCGTACATGCGCTCCGGGTCGCCGGGCTCGTCGTACCGCTGGTTCAGGGTGAGTCCGAGATAGGACGCGTTCACGGCCTCGATCGTCGCGCCGAGGTCGCGGCTCACGCGCTTCGGACCGACGACGTAGAGCTCGTCGGGACCGGTCAGGGTCGCGCGTCCGCCGGGCTCGCGCGATCGTCCGACCATGTCCAGATTCAGATACGCGACGATGTGCTCGAGGGGCACGGGCGGATTGGCGATGAAGTAGCGGGCCCCCCAGCCCCCGGCCTCCTCGCCCGTGTGCCAGACGAACAGCAGCGATCGGGGCGGAGGCGATCCGGTTGCGGAGGCCCGCGCGATTTCGAGCAGCGCGGCCACACCCGAACCGTTGTCGTCGGCGCCGTTGTTGATCACGTCCCCGGTCCCGCCTGACCGAAGACCGATGTGATCGAGGTGCGCGCCGAGCGCGACGAACTCGTGCCGGAGGGAGGGGTCGCTGCCCTCGACCGCGCCGACGACGTTGTACGTGGTTTCACGCTCGACCGACGCCGCGACGTCGACGTGAACGGCCTCCGCGTGCTCGAGGGGGAACGAGGGACCGGGATCGCGCGTGTCCAGCCGCAGCCGCAGCGACGGGCCGCTCTCGCGTTCGCCGCGCATCAGCAGATCGAGCGCGCGGTCTCCGAGCGTGACGTCCGGAATCGGGGGATTCGCCTCCAGGCTGTCGACGTCCAGCCGATCGGCGGGCGGCGACGACTCGGCGGCGCGGAGCCAGCGTTCGACCTCGCCCGCAGCGCCGACCCGCAGCACACCCGCCGCCCCGAGCAGGCGCGCGTTGGCGTCGGGATCGAACCAGCCCGCACTCTCGCCGAGCGCGGCGAGCTGGTCGAACGTCACGCCCGGAGGCGTGACGGGCAGTACCAGCAGCAGCGCGCCGCGGACGTCGAGCCCCGCATACGGATCGATGTCGCGCGACGGAATCCGCCACCCGTGACCGACGTAGACGACGCGGCCGCGCGCGGCGCCCGGCGTCGAGGCGATCACGTCGGCGCCGTGCCGGAACGTCCGTCCCGCGATGCGCACCGTGGCGCGCGAGCTTTCGATCCGCGTCCGGCGGATCACCACGCGCTGCAGGTAGCCTTCCGTGTCGCCGAGCGGCACGAGCCCCGCTTCGCGCAGCACGGCGGCGACGTACCGCGCCGCTTCACGAAAGCCCGGTGACAGGGACTCGCGCCCCTGCAGGTCGTCGGAGGCAATCACCCGCAGGTGCCGCTCGAGCCGGTCGCGTGCGACGGTCTCCACCGGCCCGAGCGCGGCCCCGGGAACCGGCCGGGCGGCCAACCCTCCCTGCGCGCACACGAGGGCCGTCAGGACGGCCGTGGCCAGCAGGCGGCAGGTCATGCGGCCATGATGGCACAGGCCGAATCGGTGCAGATGAGGCGGCTGCACGCGCCACCGGCAGCGAACGGTGCGGCTTTGCACTTCCGGCGGAGTTTGTGGAACACTGACCGGCAGCAGACGGGACCCGCCTCGACTCACGCCCCGCAAGCCGCCCCGCCCGGAGTGGGGCCGCGGCTCAGTTCGAGCGTGACTTCGGGAGACTGCTGCCGCACTCGATGACGCGCCCGCTGCGTTTCACCTTCATCGTTCTCACCGGACTCGGCCTGCTCGTGCTGGCCACGTCCTTCTTCGTCAGCCGGACGCTGACGGAGTGGGTCGATCGCGACCTGGCCACGCGCGCCGAGCTCGGCGTCCGAGGCGCCCGGCCCGCGCTGGTGACCAGCTGGATCACCGGCTCGCCGGAGCGGCTCGGCGCACTGCTCTCGGATCTGGCGCGCGACGAGCGCATGGTGGCGGCCGCCGCCTGCACGCGCGACGGCACGCGGGTGGCCGCGACGGTCGACTGGCCGGTCCATGTGACCTGCGAGGACGCCGCGCCGCACGTTCGCCCCCAGGCCGATGCGGCGGGCTCCGCATGGGCGTCCTGGTACACCACGGTCGACCTCGGCGCGCACGACGCGCACCTCAGCGCCATCCCGCTGGCCGAACGCGGCGAGCCGCTCGGCTTCGTGATGGTGCTGCACGACCGCGGCTTCGCCGAGGAGCGCGAAGCCCAGATTCAGCGGCTGCTCCTCGGCACGTTCGGCGTGCTCGCGGTGTCGGCGTCCCTGCTGACGATGCTCGTGACGCGGCTGTCATGGCGGGGCTGGACGGCGGAGATCCGGCGCATGCTGCGTGGCGGCGTGCACCGGCCCGAGTTCCAGCCGCTGCTGAAGGAGGTGCGCGAGCTCGTCGATCGCCTGAGCATGGAGCGCGAGCTCGACGGCACCGCCGGCACCTGGACGCCCCAGCGGCTGAAGGACTCGCTCAAGCGCTACCTGCTCGGCGAACGCGTCGTCGTCCTCGCCAACCGGGAACCGTACATCCACGATCGGGACAAGGACGGTACCATTGTGGTGCGGCACCCCGCGAGCGGGCTGGTCACGGCGCTCGAGCCGGTGATGCGTGCCTGCTCGGGTGTCTGGATCGCGCACGGCAGCGGGACGGCCGATCGCGAGACCGTCGACGCCCACGATCACGTCGCGGTGCCGCCCGGTGAGGAGGCGTACCTGCTGCGGCGCATCTGGCTGACCGAGGAGCAGGAGCGCGGGTACTATTACGGGTTCGCGAACGAGGGGCTGTGGCCGCTGTGCCACGTCGCCCACACGCGCCCGGTGTTCCGCACCGAGGACTGGGCGCAGTACGAGGCCGTGAACCGCAAGTTCGCCGAGGCGGCGATCGAGGAAGTCGACGCGGACGATCCGATCATCCTGGTCCAGGACTATCACTTCGCGCTGGCGCCGCGGATGATTCGCGAGAAGCTGCCGAGGGCGACGATCATCACCTTCTGGCACATCCCCTGGCCGAATTTCGAGCGCCTCGGAATCTGCCCGTGGACCGAGCAGCTGCTCGACGGGCTGCTGGGCAGCAGCATCCTCGGGTTCCACACGCAGTTCCACTGCAACAACTTCTTCGATTCCGTGGACCGGTTCCTCGAGGCCCGCATCGACCGCGAGTTCGACGCCGTGGTCTTCGGCGGCCAGCGCACGCTCGTGCGGCCGTACCCGATCTCGATCGACTGGCCGAACCGCTGGGCGCAGCAGACGCCTCCCGCCGACGTGTGCCGGCGCGAGGTCTTCGCGGAGCTGCACCTCGAGCCGGACGCGCTGCTCGGCGTCGGCGTCGACCGTCTCGACTACACGAAGGGGATCGAGGAGCGCCTGCTCGCCGTCGAGCGCATGCTCGAGCGGTTCCCGGAGTATCGCGGCCGCTTCACGTTCGTCCAGCTCGCGGCCCCCAGCCGCTCGACCATCCCGGAGTACCGCGCGATCGCCGAGCGCGTGGACGCCGTCGTCGAGCGGGTGAACCGCCGGTTCGGCGACGGCGCGTACCGGCCGCTCGTGCTGCGGCGGGCGCACCACGAGCCGCCCACCGTGTTCCGGTTCTTCAAGGCCGCCGACCTCTGCTACGTGAGCAGCCTGCACGACGGGATGAACCTCGTCGCCAAGGAGTTCGTGGCGGCGCGCGACGACGAGCGCGGCGTGCTCGTCCTGAGCTCGTTCACGGGCGCCTCGCGCGAGCTGGCCGAGTCGCTCATCGTCAACCCCTACGATCTGGACGAGGCGGCCGAGGCGCTCGCCGTGGCGCTGGCGATGCCGGCGTCGGAGCAGCAGGTCCGCATGCACGCGATGCGCGCGTTCCTCGCCGAGTTCAACATCTACCGCTGGGCGGGCCGCATGCTCCGCGACGCCGAGCGGCTTCGCCGGCGCGAGCGGCTGACCGGCCGGTTCGAGGGCTCGACCCACGATCTGCCCGGCCTCGAAGCCTGAGCGGCGTATGCGGTATCTGTTCAGTCCGGCGTGCGACGCCGTCCTTCCGGCCCTCCTCGCGGATCGGCCGCTCCTCGCCTTCGACTTCGACGGCACGCTGTCGCCGCTCGTGGAATGGCCGCCGGCCGCCCGCCTGCCCGAAGGAACCGCGGCGCGGCTGCGCGAGCTGGCCTCGCGGCGCCCCGTCGTGCTCATTTCCGGACGCGGCCTCGACGATCTCCGCCCACGGGTCGCCGGCATCCCCTTCGCGGGGCTCTCGGGCAACCACGGCGTCGAGCCCTGGGGAGCGACACCCGAGATCGAGCGTCTGGTGGCGGGCTGGGTCGCGGCGCTGCATCGGGCGTTCGGGGGCGTCGAGGGAATCGAGATCCAGGACAAGCGCTGGTCGGTGACGGTCGATTACCGCCATACCCCCGATCTGGAAGGCGTCGAGCGGCGGCTCAGCGCCTTCGCGCGCACGATGCCGAACGTGCGCATCCTCGGCGGCCGGCACGCCGATCTCAACCTCGCGCCGGCCGGCACCCACACGAAGGGCACCGCGCTGCTGGCGCATCTGCGCGAGCTCGAGTGCCGCACGGCGCTGTACGTCGGCGACGATCGCACCGACGAGGACATCTTCGGTTTGGACCTGCCCGGGCTCGTCAGCGTCCGCGTCGGCCGCAAGCCCGGGTCGCGAGCGCGGTACTTCCTGCACGAGCAACCCGAAATCGACCGCCTGCTGGACCGGCTGCTCGCCCTCACGGCCGCCGGCCAGGACGCATCCACGGCTCCCCCGGCGCCTTCGCGACATCCATGACGACGACGACCGTACCTCGCCTCGACCACGGGGTGATCGGCAACGGGCGCGTGCTCGCGCTGATTGCTCCGTCCACGGACATCGAGTGGCTCTGCCTGCCACGCTTCGACTCGCCGTCGATCTTCGCCGCGCTGCTCGATCCGGTCCGCGGCGGACGCTTCGGGTTCGAGTCGGCGACGCCGGTGACCAGCCGCTCGATGCGCTACCGGACGAACACGAACGTGCTCCGCACGGACGTCGCCGCCGAGGACGGGCAGTACACGATCTTCGACTTCGCACCGTGGGTGCCGGGGCTGCTGACGACCCACGCTCCGCTCGAGTTGCACCGGCTGATCGTGCCGACCGGCGGCACGCCGCGCATCCGCGTGCACTTCGACCCGCAGCCGGACTACGCGAGGCAGAAGACGGAAGTCGTGCCGGTGGCCGGCGGCGTCGAGGTCCACGCGGGCACGTCCCGTCTGCACCTGCGGACGAACGTGCCCGTCCCGTACGTGCTCAACGGCCGGCCCATCCGCCTCGACGGGCCGGTGTTCTTCGCCCTGAGCTGGGGACGGCCACCCGAGGCCGATTCGGTGCCGGCGGTGGAGCAGGCGCGCGACATCACCGTGCGCGCCTGGCGCTCGTGGGTGAAGTCGTGCCTGGTGCCCGCCTTCGCGCCGCAGGCGGTGCTCCGGTCGGCGCTGTGCCTCAAGCTCCACCAGTCCGCCGATACCGGCGCCATCATCGCCGCCGCGACGACCAGCATCCCCGAGGCGCTCGACAGCGTCCGCACGTGGGATTACCGCTTCTGCTGGCTGCGTGACGCCGCGTTCGTCGTCGAAGCGCTCCGCCGGCTGAGCCAGCTCGCCGAAGGCGAAGCGTTCGTGCGGTTCCTGCGCGACGTCGCGGAAGACGGGCCGCTGCAGCCGCTCTACGGCGTGGGTGGCGAGCGCATGCTCACCGAGGAGACGCTCGATCACCTCAGCGGCTTCGGCGGCGTGCGGCCGGTCCGGATCGGCAACGCGGCCTACATGCAGCAGCAGCACGATCTCATGGGCGAGATGGTGCTCTGTCTGGACACGCTGATGACCGACCCGCGCATCGTCGACGACGACCAGCCCGGGCTGATGCGCCTCATCGAGCGCATGGTCGAGCACGCGATTGCGGTCGCCCCGACCGAGGACACGGGTATCTGGGAGTACCGGACGCAGCCGCGGTTCTACACGTTCTCGCAGGCGATGTGCTGGGTCGCCGCGCACCGCGGCGCGCGGCTCGCGCGCATGCACGGTCTCGACCGCCAGGCCGAGCGCTGGCAGACCTGGGCCGACGAGCAGCAGGCGCGCGTGCTGCGCGAAGCCTACAACGCCGAGCGCGGCTACTTCACGCAGGCGCTGAACGGCACGTACCCCGACGCCTCCAACCTGCTGCTGGCGACCCTGGGCTTCATCGACCCGAAGGACCCGCGCTTCGTCTCGACCGTCCGCGCGTACGAGCGGCTGCTCGTGGACCGGGGGCTCATGCTCCGCTACCGGCACGACGACGACTTCGGCGGGACGACGTCGGCGTTCTCGATCTGTTCGTTCTGGTGGGTCGAGGCGCTCGCGATGATCGGCGAGCTGGAGCGGGCGATGGAGCTGTTCGCCCGGCTGATGACGCACGCCAGCCCGCTCGGCCTGTTCTCCGAGGACATCGATCCGGCCACCGGCATGCTCCTCGGCAACTTCCCCCAGGCCTACACGCACGTCGGGCTCATCCACGCCGCCATCACGATCGGCGAGCTGCTCGACGCGCGCGACGGCCATTTCCGCGCATGGGCCTGACGCGCAGCACTGCCGGCCGTGTGGAGGAGCGGCCGGATCGGACGCCGCACGTCGGCGCCCCGCGACCCGTCCGCCGCGCGTGAGCCTCGAGCCCGTCGCGCCGCCGCCGGCCCCTGCCGCGGCGTCCTGGATCGTCGCGGCGGGCCGGTACTGGCACCGCCTGGCGCCGCTCGTCGGCCTCGCCCTCTTCGGCGCCGCCGTCATCGTGCTCGCCCGCGAGCTGCGCACGATGCCGCCGCGGGATCTGGCGGGGACGATGCGTCAGGTGCCGGCGGGCGCGCTGGCGGTCGCCGGCCTCTGCACCTTCCTCAACTACCTGATTCTCACGGGCTACGACCAGCTGGCGTTCCGCTACATCCGCGTGCCGATCGGCCGCGCGCGGATTGCGCTGGCGTCGTTCGTCGGCTACGCGATCGCCAACAACGTGGGATTCGCGCTGCTGTCGGGCACGTCGGCGCGATACCGTTTCTACTCGCGGTGGGGCCTCAGCGGCGAGGACATCTCGCGCGTCGTCCTCTTCTACTCCGGAACGTTCTGGCTCGGCCTCATCGTCGTCGGCGGCTGGGCGCTCGCGGGCGGTGAGCTCCAGGCGCTCGCGTCGGTGATGCCGGCACGGCTGGCACAGGCCACCGGCTGGCTCCTGCTGGGACTGGCGTTCGCGTATCCCGTGTTCGCAATCCTCAGGCGCACGCCGGTCTGCGTGGCGGGCATCGAGTTCCGGATGCCGTCGATCGGCCTCGTCACCGCGCAGTTCGTCCTGTCGATCCTGGACTGGGCGCTCGCGGCCGGCGTCCTCTACGCGCTGCTGCCCGATCCGCGGCCGGACTTCCTGTTCTTCGTGGGCGCGTTCCTGGCGGCGCAGCTCGTCGCGCTGGTCAGCCACGTGCCGGGCGGCCTCGGCGTGTTCGAGTCGCTGATGATCCTGATGCTGCAGATGCCGGCCACGGCCGTGCTGCCGGGGCTCGCGCTGTTCCGCGTCATCTATTACCTGATCCCGCTGGCGATGGCGCTCCTCGTGCTCATCGCCGACGAGCTGTCGCAGCGCCGGCAGCAGGTCCTTCGCTGGAGCAGCGCGTTCGGTTCGCTCGGCTCGGAGGTCACGCCGAAGCTGCTCGCGGTGTTCACGATGCTCGCCGCGGCGCTGCTGCTGACGTCGGCGGCGCTGCCGGTCGAGCCGTCACGAATCGAGCTGGTCGGCGGAGCCGTGCCGCTGCCCGTCATCGAGGCGGCGCACTTCCTCACCGGCGTGCTGGGCGCGGTGCTGCTCGTGATTGCGTGGGGATTGTGGCGGCGGCTGGCGGCCGCGGCGGACTGGGGGCTCGCCGCCCTCGGAGCCGGCGCCGTGACGTCGATCCTGAAGGGACTCGACTACGAAGCCGCCGCGGTGCTCGCGGCGCTGCTCGGCGCGCTCGCGCTCAGCCGGAGCGAGTTCGATCGGCGCACGCCGCTGCTCGACGTGCCGTTCTCGCCTGGCTGGCTCGTCAGCTCCCTGGCGGTGGTGAGCGGGTTCGTGGGACTCGGGCTGTTCGTCTTCCGGCACGTCGCCATCACCCCGGAGCTCTGGTCCGAGTTCGGGCTGCGCAGCGATCTGCCCCGGTTCCTGCGCGCGACGATCGGCGTCGGCCTGGTCTTCGTCACCGTGGCCGTGCGCCATGCGCTGCGCCCGACCCGGCCCGCGATGACCCTGCCGGATGCGAACGAGCTCGATCGCGCCGCCGCGGTGATCGCGACCTCACCTGCGCTGCCCGCGCCGCTGGCGCTGCTCGGGGACAAGGCGTTCATCTGGAACGACGCCCGCGACGCCTTCCTCATGTATGCCGTGCAGGAATCGACGTGGGTTGCGCTGGGCGACCCGGTCGGGAGCGGCGCCGCCTCGTCGAGCCTCGTGCCTGCGTTCCTGGCGCGCTGCGACGAGTACGACGGGCTGCCGGTCGTCTGCGGCGCGTCCGGGCGCTGGCTGCCCGCGTATGCGGAGCACGGGCTCACGTCGATTCGCCTCGGTGACGAGGCACGCGTCTACCTGCCCCACTTTTCGATGGAGGCCAGCGGCAACCGCGTGCTCCGGACCACCCTGGCACGCCTGACGCGGTCGGGCGCGACCCTCCGCGTCATCCCGCCGGAGGAGACAACCGCACGACTCGACACGCTGCGGGAGATCTCCGACGCCTGGCTGACCGAGCGGCGGATCGCCGAGCGGTCCTTCGCGGTCAGCTGGTTCAACCCGGATTACGTCCGGCGGTTCCCTGCGGTGCTGCTGGAGGCCGGCGGCCGCGTCGAGGGCTTCGCGCTGCTCTGGCCCGATCCGGCCCGGTCGATCGTCACCATCGACCTCCTGCGGCACCGGTCGGCCGCGCCGCGCGGGTTCCTGGACGGACTGCTGACCTGGACGCTCGCGTGGGCGCGGCAGCAGGGCTATCGCTGGTTCAGCCTCGGTCTCGTGCCGGTCGACGAGGCGGCGGACGCGGAGACCGCGCCGTTCTGGATGCGGCTGGGCCCGTACCCGTTCACCCAGGGCGGGCCGTATCACTTCCGGCTGCTCAGGAAGCACGCGCGGAAGTTCGATCCGGTCTGGGAGCCGCGGTACCTGGCGTATCCCGGCGGCAGCTCGCTGCTGACCGTGCTCGCCGACGTCGCGGCGATCATCGCGCGAACCCCGGCCGGCCCGGGCGCGAACCGGTGACCGGCGCGCCTTGCCGGACGCGCCCGAATTGCATAGGCTAGCCTGGCCCATGCTCTACACCACGCTGAAGTTCCTGCACGTACTGCTGGCGATCATCGCCGTCGGGTTCAATGCCGCGTACGGGCTGCTCATCGCCCGCGCGCGCAAGGCCGGGCCGGACGCGCGCGAGCTGCGCTTCGCGCTCCGGACCGTGAAGGTGATGGACGACTACTTCGCGAACCCGTGCTACGTGCTGCTGCTCGTCACGGGCGTCGGCATGGTGCACGCCGCGGGGCTGCCGTGGGCCCTCGTGTGGATCCATGGGTCGCTCGCGCTGCTGGTGGTCGTCGCCGTCATCGGCTTCGGGTTCTACACGCCGACCCTGCGCCGCCAGATCGCGGCGCTCGAGGCGCGCGGTCCGCAGGATCCCGAGTTCCTCCGGCTGTCGAAGCGCGGGGCCGCGCTCGGCGGCGTGCTCGGCGTCCTCGTGATCATCATCGTCGCGCTGATGGTGTTCAAGCCGGCATGACGGGCGCGCCGGGCCGCCGCGTCCGGCGACGGAGAGCAGCATGAATCGACGTGACTTTCTCGTTCACTCGGCCGGTGCGGCTGCCGCATTCGGACTTCCGGCGGTTGGCGCCGCGCAGGCGCCGCCGGGCCGCCCCGCGGTGCAGAAGCACCGGTTCAGGCTGAAGTACGCGCCGCATTTCGGGATGTTCAAGCATGCGGCCGGCGAGGACCTCCTCGATCAGCTCCGCTTCATGGCCGACGCCGGCTTCACCGCCTTCGAGGACAACGGGCTGATGCAGCGCCCCGTCGACGTCCAGGAGGCCATCGGACGCACGCTCGCCTCGCTCGGCATGACCATGGGCGTGTTCGTGATCGATGCCGGAGACAACTGGAAGACCTCGCTGACGACCGGCAAGCCGGAGTTCCGGGAACGCTTCGTCCAGGCGTGCCGCGGCGCGGTGGACGTCGCGCGTCGCGTGAACGCCCGCTGGGCGACGGTGGTCCCGGGGTTCTACGAGCGGAGCCTGCCGATCGGCGTGCAGACCGGACACGTCATCGACGCACTGAAGGCGGGAGCCGAGGTCCTCGAGCCGCACGGCCTGACGATGGTGCTCGAGCCGCTGAGCGACACGCCCGACCTGTTCCTGCGCCACTCGGATCAGACGTACGGGATCTGCCGTGCCGTCGGCAGCCCGTCGTGCAAGATCCTGTTCGACATGTACCACATGCAGCGGAACGAAGGGCGCATCATCGAGCACATCGACTGGGTGTGGGAGGAGATCGCGTACTTCCAGATCGGCGACGTGCCCGGCCGCAAGGAGCCGGGCACCGGCGAGATGAACTACCGCAACATCTTCCGCCACGTGCACCGCCGCATGCAGGAAACGGGGCGCGACTTCGTGTTCGGCATGGAGCACGGCAACTTCGGACCGGGCCTCGACGGCGAGCTCGCGCTCATCGAGGCGTACAAGGAGGCGGACAGCTGGCCTGACGACTGAGGCGCGCACGGCGGCGGCATCGGGTACGATGCGAGGTGGGCATGAGCACGATCGTCACACCCGAGCTGCCGGACCTGCAGTATTCGAGCCTCGACGAGGAAGGCTGGCCGATCCTCCGGCCGACGATGGTGACCATCGAACGCAACTCGCCCGAGGACGTCAAGAACCGGCAGGTGATCATCAGCCTCGACGGCGAACGGGTCGCGACCCTCCTTTTCGGACAGGTCTGCTCGCGCGAGATCGTGCCCGGCCGGCATCGTCTGCGCGCGAACAACACGCTCGTGTGGAAGACCGTCGAGTTCGACGCGGAGCCCGGCGCCGAGGTCCGGTTCCGGTGCGTGAACTGGGCGCCCACCAGCTTCTACTTCCTGCTGGGCCTGTTCGGCGTTTCGCCGCTGTTCGTCAGGCTCGAGCGCGTCGACGCCGGGAACAGTCCCTCGTAGTCGTCCGGCGTATCCACGTCCCTGATCGTCCCTTCGTCGCCGGTGGCGACGGAGAGGCCGCGTGCCGCGAAGCGTCGTACGACGGGCTTCGCCCCGGCCTGCAGGTCCAGGCCGGGCGCCCGGAGCGCCTCGATCACCTCGGCGCCGAGGATCACGGGATGGCCGTGGCGCCCCCCGCATGACGGGCGCACCAGCGGCGCACGCGAGGACCGCCACGCCCGCAGCAGGGCGGCGATCGTGTCGGGCCTGACGAGGGGGAGATCCACCAGCGTCACGAGCACGGCGGGCGGGCGGGCCGGGACGGCGGCCGACAGCCCGATCCGGAGGCTCGAAAGCTGGCCGGCGTCCGGATCCGGGTTCACGAGCACCCGGGCGCGCGGGGCCGCGTCCTGCACCGCACCGGCCAGTTCGGCCCGCGTGACGACGAGCACCGGATCGAGCCCCGAGGCCAGCAGCGTGTCGGCGATGCGCCCCACGAACGAGCGGCCCCCGGCGTCCAGCAGCGCCTTGGGCCGGCTCATCCGGCGCGACGCGCCGGCCGCCAGCACGACCGCAGGCAGGGTCCCGGAGTCAGCGTCCACGGGTCAACTCCAGCCGGAAACCGGCGCTCTCGCTTGACTTCCAGCGATTGAAATTCCTATAGTCCGCCCATTGGACGGCGGCGAGCCCGTGTGTGCCTCGGCACGCGCGCGCTCCGGACAGCCCGTGACACAACACGGTGCGGACGACCGGTGGCTCGCTCCCTGGGGATTGTCCCCGAGGGCACGTCCATCGGAGGTCACGGGTATGCCGACCGGCACAATTGCACGACTCCTCATCGACAAGGGGTTCGGATTCATCCGCGACGAAGGGGGCGTCGAGCACTTCTTCCACCGCTCTGCCGTGCGCGGCGCGGTTTTCGAACTGCTTCGCGAAGGACAGCGCGTCGAATTCCAGCCGGAAGAGTCGGGCAAGGGGCCGCGCGCCGGCGACGTCAGACTGATCGAAGGCTGACGCGCCGTTTCGGCATCCGGCCCCATCGGCCGACAGGCCTCGGGGCCGGACCGGGTCCCCCGGTTCCGCAGATCCCTCCCGCGATTCAGATTTCCTCACACAACACGGAAGCGAACGGGGCCCGGTGGCCCTCCCGGTCTTCAAAATCGGCTGCTCCCTGCCTGCAGGGAGGCTGGGTTCGACTCCCAGGCGCTTCCGCCACGTGCGTCCGCGCGCGGCGCGGCGCATTCGCACGCATCAGCGCAGGTACGGCCGCACGATCCCCGTCCAGAGCTCGTACCCGTTCGCGTTCATGTGCAGGCGGTCGTCGACGTACAGTCCGGGCGTCGGACGCCCGTCCTGACCCAGCATGTGCGGCACGACGTCGATGAACGACAGCTTCGGATCGGTCGTCGTGAACTGGCGTACCAGCTCGTTCGCCGTCGTGAACTGCGGCATCAGGGACCAGCGCGCCTCGTTCGGCGCGATGGCGATGAACGCCACGCGCGTCTCCGGGAGCGCGCGGCGGACGAGCCCGACGAACGCCCGGAAGTCCGCGGCCACCTGCTCCGGCGGTTCACCCGCGGCGATGTCGTTCGAACCCGCGTAGAGCACGATCTGCCGCGGCCGGTACGGCAGGACGATGCGGTCGAAGAAGTGGACGGCATCCGACAGCTGCGAGCCGCCGAAGCCGCGGTTGATCACGGGCCGCTCGGGGAAATCCGACGCAAGCGTCGTCCACAGACGGATGCTGGAGCTCCCGATGAACAGGATGGCGCCGCGTGGAGGCGGGGCCGTCCTGTCCGCCTCCTCGAAGGCGCGGATGTCGGCTTCCCATCGGGCGGGATCGCCGGGTGCGAACGCCTGCTGCCCTGCACCGGGCTGTCCGGCGACGAGCAGCAGGAGAACGAGGAGCATCGAAGGCGCAGCAATCGGATGTCTCATGTGTCCCAGTCACTCGCGGGAGTCCGCCCGTCCACGGCAGACACCGTCGGATGACGTCTCCGCCATGTACCCGGTTCAGTCGAGCAGTGCACGCAGCGCGTCGAGCGTGCGCGGCGTGTCCGAGAGATCCTCGAGCACGAGATCCGCGCCGGCCCGCTCCAGCGCCGCCGCATCGTGGATCCCCGTCGCGACGGCGAGGCACCGTGCCCCGTGCGCGTGCGCGCACGCGACGTCTCGCGGCGTGTCGCCGATCACGACGATCCGGCTGCCCTCGACGTGCGGCGGCAGCCCGCAGGCGCGCGCGCGATCGAGCGCGACCGGCACGAGCCGGTTGCGGTCCGCATGGTCGTCGCCGAAGGCGCCGCAGCGGAAGTAGTCCCACAGCCCGAAGTGCGACAGCTTCACCTCGGCGGCTTCGGGGTAGTTCCCGGTCAGCAGGCCGAGGAAGGCCGCCGGCATGGGACGGAGCGATTCGAGCAGCGGGGATACGCCGGGGAGCACGCCGACGCGCGGTCCCGCCGGCGTCCGCGGCACCTCCGCCTGGAGGCACGCGAGATAGCGCTCCCGGAAGGCCGAGGCGGCCCCGGCTTCCGGTGAGAGGCCATGACGGGCCATCGCGTCGGCGAGGATGCTGCTGTCGGTGCGCCCCGCGACCTCGATGCCGTCGAGCGCGTCCGGCACGCCGAACACCTCCAGGAACGCGCGGTTCATGGCGCGGATGCCGGCGCCGCCCGTGAGGATGAGCGTGCCGTCGATGTCGAAGAGCAGCAGAGCTTCGGATGGGATGATCGGCGCAGTCATTCGTTGGAGCTACAATCAGCAGATATCAGTCTACTGGAGGCACACCACATGCGTATGACGGGTCTGGTGGTCGCGGCGGCACTTGCGTGCGCGGCCAGCGTGAGTGCCCAGCACGCCGGCCACGGCGCGCAGGGCACGCCGGTGGCGAAGGCCGTCGCCGAAATCAAGGGCGAAGGCGTCACCGGAACGGCGACCTTCACCGAATTCAAGCACGACACCGGCAACGTCGTGCAGATCGAGCTGAAGGCATCCGGGCTCAAGCCCGGGCTGCACGGCATCCATCTGCACGCCGTCGGCAAGTGCGAGCCGCCGTTCACGTCGGCGGGGGGACACTTCGATCCCGGCCCGGCGAGCAATACCGACCCCGACGCCAATCACCCGTTCCACATGGGCGACCTGCCGAACCTGCGGGTGGGCGACGACGGCTCCGGCAGTCTGACGGCGGTGACGACCCGCGTGACCCTGACGGACAGCCCGATCACCGTGTTCGATCAGGACGGGACCGCCATCATCGTCCACGCCAACCCCGATCAGGGGATCACGGGCGAGCCCAAGTCGGGCGTGAGCGGCGGCCCGCGCGCGGCCTGCGGCGTCCTGAAGAAGCAGTAGCGCCCGTCGATGCGGCGGCCGCCCCAGGGGGACGGCCGCCGCGTCATCGCTCCGCCACGTCGCCGCGCAGCGCGATCTGGCCCTGGCGGGTCTGATCGATGTGGCCGTTGGCGCACGCGGCCGGATTGTCGGTCAGGTACGACGCGCCGCGCGCAGAGACGAAGGTGTACCCGCCGATGCCGGCCGCGACGCCGACCAGCACGGCGAGCAGGAGCTCGGCCCAGCGCATGTGCGGCACACCATCTCACCGGCGGCGGACGCCAGGCGCGTCACCGGGCCGGAGGCGGCTGCTCATGGCGGCGTGCCGCGGTCTTCAGCTGCAGGGATTCGATGTACTTGACCAGGGCGTCGATGCGGGCCTTCACATCGGCCTCCGTCGCGCCACGCCCGACCTTGAACACGTCGCCCCATACCGGCATCTCGGGCCCGCCATGCCCCGGCAGCGGATTGCGGCCGTCGATGATGCGCGCGACCATCGCGGACGGGTACACGCCGCCGTTGCGCTGCGCATAGCGCGTCAGCTCGGGCGGGGCCTTCTTCATCTGGTCGGCCAGCGGCCCGTCTCCGCGTGCCGCACGCCCGTGGCACACCGCGCAATACGTCCGGTACAGGTAGCTGCCAGAGTACCGGGGAGACTCCGTGCGCCCCTCCTGGCCCGCCGCCGGCTGCACCGCGAGCAGCCCCGCCGCGAACGTCAACACCAGCGTCATCCGCATGCGTCCCTCCTGTCCGTTGCACGGGCGGACATGCCCGTCACGCGCCAGCCGTTCCGCCCTCCGGAGCTGAAGCCGCGCCGGCATCCGGAGAGAACACGGGCGGCAACGCGAGCACGAGCGTCCGCGTCAGCGTCAGGACGCGATAGGTCACCGAACCCATGCGGGGCCCGCCGCCCGGCGACGCGTGCAGCCCCATCACGATCAGCCCCGCGTTCCGCTCCCGCGCGAGCCGCGCCAGCTCCTCGGCGGGGTCGCCGAACACGGAGGCGACTTCCGCCTCGACCCCTGGCCGCATCGCGGCCGCCAACGTCTCGAGCTCCGACTCGGCGCGGCTGCGGCGCTGCCGCTCGACGTCCGAGAGCGCGCTCTCGGGAGAACCCGGGAACCGGACCGGCGCCGTGACGTGCGCGAGCAGAATCGGCACCCCGAGCGCCTCGGCCAGCCCCCGCGCGACGCGGACCTGCCGCGGCGTGGCCGGCGACAGATCGACCGGCACGAGAATGCGGCCGATTGCCGCCGCGGCGCGCTCGAGCGTCACCGGTCCCGGATCCTCCGGCGGCGTCACGAGCACCGGGACGTGCGTCTCCCGCAGCACGCGCTCGGTCGTCGCGCCGAAGAACATCTTGCGGATGCCGGTCAGCCCCTGGCTGCTCATGACGATGAGGTCGTGGCGCCGCTCGGCGGCGACCCGCAGGATCTCCGGAGCCGGCTTGCCGGTCTCGATCAGCAGCTCGACGTCGTCCACGGGCCGCTTGGCGCCGAAGGTATCGTCGACGAACCGCTGCAGCTCCTGCCGGCTGTCCTCGGGCAGCCAGTTGCGTCCGAGACGGATGGCCGCGGCATCCGCGACGAGCGGGTCGTTGACGGTGAGCACGCTCAACTTCGCCTGGAAATGCTGCGCGATCGCCGCTCCGTACCGGAGCGCGCCGCGGGAGGCGGTGGAGAAATCGACGGGGCAGAGCACGGACGGGCGGAACACCATGGATGACTCCGGTGCCGGCGTCGGACCGTGGGTCGGCCCTGCGTTCCGGCTTCGCTGATCGTGTCGTCGGAGAACGGGAGCCGTCAACCAGGACGCTGCCGCCGCGGTTCGGCCGGCTTCCTGCGGGCGTGCGTCAGCCGGTGAGCCTCCCGATGAAATGCCCGGCGTAATAGGCGACGAACGCCACGACGGTGCCGAGCCCGAGCATCTCGAGCCCGCTCCGCCACCAGCGTTCCTCCGTCACCGCGGCGCGCATCGATCCGACCACGAAGAGCGTCGCCAGCGTCGCGGCCAGCGCGGCCTCGAAGCGCCAGTCCAGCGGCGTGTACAGCACGTAGGGCACCAGCGGCACGGACCCGGCCACGACGAACGCGACGAAGGTCGCGCCGCCGTGCCGGAACGGGTACGGCTCGCGCACGGGCAGCCCCTGTGCACGTCGCACGCCCTCGCTCGATCGGATGCTGTGGTAGTTGCCGACCGCCATCGACAGCCCGTCGGCCAGCAGGTTGGCCACGCCGACCGCGAGCACGGTCCGCTCGCTCAACGACGCGCCGGCCACGCCGGCGACGACCGCGAAGGTCGTGATGATGCCGTCGCTGGCGCCGTACACCAGGTCGCCGAGGTAGTGCTGCACGACCGCGCGCGCGCCGCGCGGCTCGTGCCGGGGATTCACGAGACTCGCCATGCCGCCTCCCGGCGGCAGTATGCCCTACCGGGCGTCGGCGAACCACCGCGCCCCGGACCAGCCGGCTCGGTGCGCTCAGCGGGCCCCGGACGGCACCTCGTCGACCAGGGCGCGCAGCTTCGGCAGGCTCTCGGGGAAGTTGCGCTGCAGGAACTGCACGAGCTTCTCCCTGACCTCGCAACGCAGATCCCAGGCCGACGACGCGTCCCGGGCGCTCGCGAGCGCGCGGATCTCGAGCGTGTGCGGCTTGGCGTCGGTCACCTGCAGCACGTTCACCTTGCCGTCCCAGTGCCGCGACCCTTCGAGAATCCGCGTCAGCTCCGCCCGGAGCGCGTCGAGCGGGACGCTGTAGTCCACGTGCAGGAACACGGTGCCGAGGATGTCGGCGGAGCGCCGGGTCCAGTTCTGGAACGGCTGTTCGATGAAGTACGTGATCGGCAGCACGAGCCGCCGCAGGTCCCAGATGCGCACGACCACGTAGGTCAGCGTGATGTCCTCGATCCGGCCCCACTCGTTCTCGACGATCACGACGTCGTCCACGCGGATGGGCTGCGTCAGCGCGATCTGGAAGCCGGCGAGCAGGGTGGCGATGCTGCGCTGCGCCGCGAAGCCGATGATGATGCCGGCGACGCCGGCGGAGGCGAGGATGCTGGCGCCGAACTGGCGCACCGACTCGAAGACCATCAGCATCGACGCGATCGTGAACACGCCAATCACCGCGATGGCCACCTTCTTCAGCACCAGGACCTGGGTGTGGATCGCACGCGCGCGGAGGTTGTCCGCGACGTCCACCCGGTGCTGCCGCAGCACGAACGCGGCGGCGACATCGACGAGCTGGTACAGGACGAACGCCACCATGCCGATGAGCAGGAGGCTGGCGGCGTTCCGCACGATCTGCGCCTGCGCCGGCGAGATGGCGAGGACGGGCGTGGCGAGCAGGAGCGCGAGCACCGGGAGCAGCCGCCGTGCCGTCCGGCCCGCAAAGCCGAGCAGCACGTCGTCCCACGTGCTGTCGGTGCGTGCGGCCACCGACGCGAGAAACGCCTCGATCAGGCGCCCGACGCGCGCCAGCAGCCAGACGACTGACGCGACCACGGCCAGCCCGTACGCCCACTCGAGCGCGGTGCGCGCGCGGCCGCCCGTCTCGCCCGCCAGCCACTCCCCGACGACCACGCCGAGGGCGTAGTACAGCCCGTGGACCCAGAGCAGGAGCGCAAGCGGCGGCACGATGTCGCGGAGCCCGCGCGAGATCCAGCGGCGGATTCGCGCAGCATCCGTCTCGAGCGGCGTGCCGGGCTCGGCCTCGGTCTGGCTCGCCTTGCGACGGAGCCACCAGCGCAGCAGCACGTGCGCGATCGCGGCCGCGGCCAGCACCGCCGCGACGGCGGCGAGGGGGGACATCTGCAGCTGCAGGAACGAAGCGTTGGACTGCACGGTGCTGTACTCCTCGGGGACCCGCCATCCGGCGCCGCCGGATCACGGGAATCGTTTGTGTACAAGATATCGCAGCTGATCAGGGGCCAGGGGCCAGGGGCCAGGGGCCAGGGGCCAGGGGCCAGAGGCCAGGGGCCAGGGGCCAGGGGCCAGGGGCCAGGATCAGGCGCGCCGCCGGCGGCGTCCGGTGGCTGGCCTCCGGGCCACGAATCGCCGCTCCGGCATCCGCCCTAGCGCCGCGTGAGCCTGCGCCACCAGCGGTCTTCGACGAGATCGCCGGTGGCGGCATTGAGACGTGCGACGCGGTCGACGAACGGACGGGCGTGGGCGGTATCGGCGGCGAGCACGACGACGGCGATGCCCCGCGCGGCGGCCGCACGGCGGAGATCCGCTGCAAGCGGCGCGACGTCCGCATCGTCCAGCCCGGCGCGCGGATGTTCGACGAGCAGGACGGAGGGCGCCGCGGCCAGCGAGCGCGCGAGGCGGACGCGGTGCCGCGCCGCGGTCGGCAGTCCCGCCACGGGCCGGTCGACCTCGTCGAGTCCGGCGTCGCGGGCGAGCGCGACGGCCTGGCCCCGCGCGTCGTCAGGCAGCCGCCCGAGCTCCAGCGTCAGCGCCATGGCGACGTTCTGCACGATCGAATACTGGTCGAGCAGCACGATCCGCTCGGAGACGATGCCGAAGCGGTCGACCTGCCGGAGCCACTCGTCGCTGTCCGTGATGTCCGCGGTGGCGCGCCCGAACACGCGAACCTGCCCGGTCTCGGGCAGCGTCGAGCCGGTCACGAGATTCACGAAGACCTCCGCGGTCGTCGCGTCGAAGCCGGCGAGCCCCACCTGCTCTCCCGCGGCGATCGAGAGCTGGCGGATTCGGAGCGGGCGCAGCCCGCCGTACATCTTCGAGACGTCGCTCAGCTCGATGACGGGATCAGCCACGCCGGGCGACCGCCGCCGCCTCGAGGCGCTCGAAATCGGCCGGCGGAAGCGTGACCGCACCGAGCCGGCGCCGGCGCTCGACCGGCCTGCCTCGTGCCTCGTCCTCGCCGTGGAAGTCCGATCCGCCCGTCACCAGCAACCCGAGCTCGCGCGCGCGGGCGAGATAACGGTCCGTGTCTTCGGGACTGTGGTCGCTGTGATACGCCTCCAGCGCGTCCAGGCCCGCCTCCGCCCATGCCGCAATCCCATCGTCGCGCTTCGTGACGGCCGGGTGGGCGAGGGAGGCGAGGCCGCCGGCGTCGCGAATCGTCGCGATCACCTGGGGTACCGATGGGCCGCTGCGGGGCACGAAGGCGGGACGCCCCGGCAGGAGCCACTCGTCGAAGGCGTGCTGGCGGTTGGCCGCGTGGCCGGCCCGGACCAGCGCGTCGGCGACGGCCGGACGGCCGATCGAGCGGCCCGGCTGGACGAGGGCGTCCTTCAGCAGCCGCTGGAGGTCGATCGCGCGGCCGAGCTGCTCGAGCCGGTCGGCGATCGCGCGGACGCGCTCGATTCGTCCGGCACGCGCCTTCGCGAGAAAGCGCGCGAGCTCCGGGGCGGTCGGCGTGACGAAGTAGCCGAGCACGTGCACGTCGCGCTGCGATTCGACCGCGGTGATCTCGATGCCTTCGATGAGGCGGATGCCCCAGGCGCTCATCGCCTGGCGCGCCGGGGCCAGTGCGGCGGTCGTGTCGTGATCGGTGACCGCCATCGTCCGCACGCCGGCTTCCCACGCGGCGCGCGCCAGCGCGTCGGGGGCCAGCCGGCCGTCCGAGGCTGTCGTATGGGTATGGAGATCGATCACCGCGGCAGTGCGCGGCCCTGCCCGCTGCGTCCGGTCGTCCGCGCGGTGGCGGTCGTCCGGCTCCGGCGCGCCTTGCCCTGACGGAGGACGAGCGCCTTGTACTCGCGAATCAGCAGCTCGAGATGCTGCCGCTCCTCGTCGGCGAACTCGAGGAAGATCTGCTTTCCCTCGGAGTCCTCGAAGCGTTCGCCGTACCGCTTGAAGAACCGGTGTGACCCGCGCTCACAGCGGATCCCGATGAGATACGCCTGCTGATCGTTGACGCCGCGCGACAGCCGCTCCGTGCCCTCGGAGAAGAGGCCGTTGGCCGCGCCCTTGAAGAACAGGAACGTCGGGCGCGATTCCAGCTGGGGATCGCGCTCGAGCAGCCGGCGGTAGCGCGCCTCGAGCGTGCCGAGGTGCTCCTTCTCCTCCTCGGCCAGCTTCTGGAAGACCGCGCGTCCCCGCGGGTCCCGGGTGATCGAGGCGGCGCGGGTATAGAACTCGAGCCCGCTGCGCTCGGTGGCGATGGCGATCCGCAGCGCGTCGCGCGCGAAGAGCAGCGCGGTCGTCGACCCGGTGACCGGCGCGGAGCTGCGGCGGCCGGCCCGGCAGTCCTCGCACTCCCCGTAGATCTGCAGCACGCTCTGCCTCGCGGCGAAGCCGCGCGCCGCGGCGATCTCCTCGATGAGCGCCTCGATGTCCGAACTGAGGAACTCGGAGGACTGATTGCAGGTCTTGCAGATCAGGTGGAAGTGGCGCGGATGGCGATACGAGTGCTCGAAGCGGAAGCGCCCTTCGCCGAAGTCGACCTTGCGCGCAAGGCCGGCGTCGACCATCCACTGGAGCGTGCGGTAGACCGTCGCACGGCTGATGCGCCGGTCCTCCGCCCGGATGAGATCGACGAGATCGTCGGCGCTCAGATGTCCCTCCTGGCGGAGGAACACATTGACGATCTGATCGCGCTTGCTCGATCGCTTTCCGCCGTGCGGACGCAGCCGCTCGAGATCGAATGTGGGTGTGGTCATCCCATCCCGTCAGTCAGGCGTCCGCGTTGCGGACGCTAGGCGCTGAACGACGACCCGCAGCCGCAGGTGGAGACGGCGTTCGGGTTCTTGATCGTGAACCCGCCGCCGGTGACGGTATCGACGAAGTCGACCTCCGCCCCGCTGAGATACCGGATGCTGATCGGATCGACGTAGAGCCGGACGCCCTTGCTCTCGAACACCTGATCCCCGATGGCGGTGTTCTCGTCGATCATGAGGCCGTACTGGAACCCGGAGCAGCCGCCCCCCTGCACGAACACGCGCAGGCCGGAGCCGCCCTTCTGCTCTTCAGCGAGGAGTTCGTTGATCTTGGATGCAGCGGTTTCGGTGACGTTGATCATCTGCTAAGCTCTCCGCAACGCTCATTATAGCGACCGCACGGCGCCCTTCTCAAGGACGCGGCCTCGCTCCCGGGCCGTCTCTGCAGCCGGTTACCTCGTTGACCCTCAATTATTTAGGCGCCGACATCGAGAGCCGGCGGCGCATCGCGGAGGCGCGCTGGGCCGACCTCGCCGCGGCCCGTCCGCGGCTCGGCCGCGCCATTGCCCTCCAGCGGCGGACGGTAGGCCGGCAGCTGGATCTCCTCGCCGCATTCGCGACGACGGCGCTTCCCCCGCCTCCGCCCGAGGCCGCGGTGCTCCACCGGCTGGCCGACGGGCTCCCGGTGCTGCGCGTCGACATCCCGCCGCTGCCCGTCGACGCGCTGACCCCGATCATGGTCGAGCTTGGCCGGGCCGTCAGCGAGGTGTCCGGCGTGCCGGCGGGGACCCGTGCCGCCGATCTGATCCAGCAGGGCGCGGTCGACCCGGCCCGCCTGCTCGCGCTCGTGTACCAGCGCGACGAAGAGGCCGTCCGCCAGCTCGCCGCCGAGCAGGCGGTCTCGATGGATGCGCTGTGGCTGCTCGCCGACGTGCCGCTGGCGCCGCTGGCGCACCTGCAGCAGCTGGCCGCGCTGCGGGAGGACGAGGCCGACTCGCCCGTCCGGGAAGCGCTGGACCGCTGGGACGCCGGCTTCTGCCCTGCCTGCGGATCGTGGCCGGCGCTGGCCGAGGTGGCCTACGGGGAGCGGCTGCTGCGCTGCGCGTTCTGTGCCTGCGCCTGGCGGATGCTCACGGACCGCTGTGCCTTCTGTGGCACGTCCGACGAGCGGTTCGTCACAATCGCCCCCAATCGGGACAGACCGGCCCGACGGCTGGAGCTCTGCCGGCAGTGCGGCGGCTTCCTGAAGGTCCTGACCGTGGACGTGCCGACGCCGTTCCCGCTGCTGGCGATCGACGACCTCGCGAGCGCCGATCTCGACCAGGCTGCCATGCATCATGGCTATCGGCGGCATCCGCTGCCGCGCCTCTGACCGGCCGCCGACGCGCAAGCCCGCGCCGCCGCTTCGGAAACGCCCGCCCCCCGTCTCCCTCTCACCCGCATTTTCCGGTGCCTGCACCGGCTGTTTCCGTGCTCCGGAGCGGCCGGCCGCACCGGCCGGATCCACACGGGGACCTATAATTCAGGAATATGCTCCCGTCGTTCTTCGATTCCGTCCTCGAGCTCGTCATCCAGACCGCCACGAACCTTCCGCCCGACGTGCGCGCCGCCATGAAGGGGGCCATGGGGGGCGAACCCGACGGCACCCGCGCCTCCCAGGCGCTCCAGATCATCGCCGCCAACGTCGATCTGGCCACCCAGGGCGAAGGCGCGATCTGCCAGGACACCGGGATGCCGACCTTCGAGATCCGCACGCCCGTCGGCGCGAACCAGATCTGGATGAAGGCGCAGATCCGCCAGGCCGTGGCGGAAGCGACCCGACGCGGGAAGCTCCGCCCCAACTCGGTGGACTCCATCACCGGTAGGAACTCCGGGGACAATCTCGGGCCCGGCACGCCCATCCTGCACTTCGATCAGTGGGAGAACGAGGACGAGATCGAGGTACGGCTGATCCTGAAGGGCGGCGGCTGCGAGAACACGAACGCGCAGTACGCACTCCCGGTGGAGCTGCCGCGGATGGGACGAGCCGATCGCGATCTCGAGGGCGTACGCAAGTGCATCCTGCATGCGGTCTGGCAGGCGCAGGGCAAGGGCTGCGCACCGGGCGCGGTCGGCGTCTGCGTCGGCGGCGATCGCACGTCGGGCTACGCGCAGGCCAAGGAACAGCTGTTCCGCACCCTGGACGATGTCAATCCGGACCCGCGGCTGGCGGAGCTCGAGGCCGACATCATGCGGACGGTGAACACGCTCGGCGTCGGCGCGATGGGCTTCGGCGGCGCGGTGTCGCTCATCGGGTGCAAGGTCGGCGCGCTGAACCGGCTGCCCGCCAGCTACTTCGTCTCCGTGGCGTACGACTGCTGGGCGTTCCGGCGGCTCGGCGTCGTCCTCGACGCGCGGACCGGCGCGATCCGCCGGTGGCTGTACCGCGACCCGGCGACGCCCGTCATTCCGATGTTCGACCAGGCGGGCTTCCAGCGGACGGGCCGCGAAATCGCGCTCCGCACGCCGCTCGACGAGGCCACCATGCGATCGCTGAAGGTCGGCGACGTCGTGCTGATCTCGGGCCGGATGTTCACGGGCCGCGACGCGGTGCACCACCATCTGATGCACCATGAGCCGCCAGTCGATCTGCGCGGCGCCGCGCTCTACCACTGCGGCCCGGTCGCCGTGCAGGAGAACGGTAGCTGGACGATCAAGGCCGCAGGCCCCACGACGAGCATCCGCGAGGAGCCGTATCAGGCGGACGTGATCCGGCGCTACGGCATCCGCGCGGTGATCGGCAAGGGAGGCATGGGGGCGAAGACGCTGGCCGCGATGAAGGAGTGCGGCGCGGTCTATCTCAACGCGGTCGGCGGCGCGGCGCAGTTCTACGCGAAGACCATCGACGCGGTCGAGGGGGTCTCGCTGCTCGACTTCGGCACGCCCGAAGCCATGTGGCACCTGCGCGTGACCGACTTCCCCGCCATCGTCACGATGGACGCCCACGGGAACAGCCTCCACACGGACGTCGAAGAGGCCTCGGCGGAGAAGCTGACAGAGCTGGCCGGCGCCGCCGGCGGCTAGCGCCTGGCCCGGCCGCCGCGGCCGGCCCGGCCGGGAGACTGGTATGTCGACACGCACGGAACGGGACCCGCTCGGAACGCTGGACGTGCCGTCCGGCGCGTATTACGGCATCCAGACCCTCCGGGCCGTCCGGAACTTCCCCATCAGCGATCTCCGCGCGCCCGCCGACCTGATCGTCGCCACGGTGCTCATCAAGAAGGCGGCCGCGCAGGCGAATCTCGCGCTCGGCCGCCTCGACGCCGACGTCGCCGGCGCGATCACCGCCGCCGCCGACGAGGTGATCGCCGGCTCCTTCCGCGACCAGTTCGTCGTCGACGTGTATCAGGCGGGCGCCGGCACGTCGCACCACATGAACGTGAACGAGGTGCTCGCCAACCGGGCCGGCGAACTGCTGGGCGACCCGCTCGGCACGTACGCGCGCGTGCACCCGAACGATCACGTCAACATGGGGCAGTCGACGAACGACGTGTTCCCCACCGCCACGCGCGTGGCGCTGCTCCTCACGCTGCCGCGGCTCGTCGCGTCGGCGCGCGATCTGGCGGGCGCGCTCGAGGCGAAGGCCGCCCGGTTCGCGCACGTGCTGAAGGTCGGCCGCACGCACCTGCAGGACGCGGTGCCGATCACGCTCGGTCAGGAGTTCTCGGGCTTCGCCGCCTGCATTGCCCGCGGCGCTGACGATGTCGACAACGCCTCGGCGCAGCTGCTGGAGCTGAATCTCGGCGCGACGGCGGTGGGCACGGGCCTGAACGCGGGGACCGAGTACACGCGGCTCGCCGTCGCGCACCTGGCGCAGGAGACGGGGCTGCCGCTCCGGCCCGCCGGGAACCGGTTCCGGGTGACGCAGAGCATGGGCGACGTGCTGGCCGTGTCGGGGGCGGTGAGACGCCTCGCGACCGAGGCCGGCAAGGTGGCCAGCGATCTCCGGATGCTTGCGATGGGACCGCGGGCCGGCCTGGGGGAGATCGTGCTGCCCGCCGTGCAGCCCGGCTCCTCCATCATGCCCGGCAAGGTGAACCCCTCCGTGCCGGAGATGGTGAACCAGGTGGTCTACCAGGTCATCGGCTGCGACGCGGCGGTCGCGGCCGCGTGCGAGGCCGGACAGCTCGAGCTGAACGTGATGATGCCGGTGATCGCGTGGAATGCGCTGCACGCCGCCGGCATCCTCGCGCAGGCCCTGAGCGTGCTGCGCGAGCGCACGGTGGAGGGTCTCGAGGCCGACGAAGCGCGCTGCCGGGAGCTGCTCGATCGCAGCACCGCCCCGGCGACCGCGCTCAGCCCCTACCTGGGCTACGCGGTGACCGCGGAGATCGCGAAAGAGGCCATCGCCACCAACCGTACGATTCGCGAGGTCGTGGAACGACGGGGGCTGCTGGATGCCGGGCGGCTCGACCGCATCCTGTCGCCGGAGGCCATGACCGAGCCGGGGATTGTCGGGGATCACTGATGCCTCGCTGGTACAGGCGCGCGGCGTTCGCGCTGGCCATCGCGGTCGCGCTCTCGACGGGCGCCGTCGGACAGCAGGGCGGCGCCGATCAACAGCGGCGGCTCTTCCCGCCCGAGGAGCTCGGGGTCCTCGAAGGTCCCGATCGCGACGCGTGGCAGAAGCCGGATCAGGTGATGGACGCGCTCCGGATCGGCGAAGGCTCGGTGGTCGCGGACCTCGGCGCGGGCGGCGGCTGGTTCACGGTGCGCCTGGCGCGGCGGGTGGGTCCCAACGGGCTCGTGTTCGCGCAGGACGTGCAGCCGGAGATGCTCGAGTCGATCCGGCGGCGGATCGATCGCGAGGGATTCCGGAACGTCCGTTACGTACGCGGAGAGCCGACCGACCCGAAGCTGCCCGACAGCGTCCTCGACGCGGTGCTGCTCGTCGAGACGTATCACGAGTTCTCCAATCCGGCCGCGCTGCTGCGGGCGCTGCGCGACTCCATCAAGCCCACGGGGCGCATCGGGATCATCGAGTTCACGATGGACGGCGGGGGCCCGGGACCGCCGATCGGCGATCGAGTGCCTCCCGAGCGTGTGATAGAACAGGCGGAAGCCGCGGGGCTGACGCTGCTCTCCCGCGAAACGTTTCTCGAGTTCCAGTATTTCCTGATCTTCGGGAAGGGGTGAGGCCGATGGCCACGAAGCCGTCCGCGCAGGCGGGCTCGTTCGTGCACCACCTGATGGGCGCCGCGACGTTCGACGCCGCGACCTACGAGCGCATCGAAACGGATCCGCAGGCGTCGACGTGGGCGGCGATGACCGTCCTGCTGGCCAGCCTCGCCGCCGGGATCGGATCGGGCGGGTGGTCCGGTCCGACGCTGGGAACAGTCGTGAGCGTGACGGCAATCGCGCTCGCCACCTGGGTCGCGTGGGCCGTGATGATCTTCCAGATAGGCACGCGCGTGCTGCCGGAGCCACAGACGCGCGCGACGCTCGGCGAGCTGCTGCGCACGACCGGCTTCGCGGCCGCGCCCGGGTTGCTGCAGGTCTTCGCCGCGTTCCCGCGGGTGACGATTCCGGTCTACCTCTTCACCTGGCTCTGGATGCTCGCGGCCATGATCGTGGCCGTGCAGCACGCGCTCGACTACCAGCGGACATGGCGCGCCGTGGCCGTGTGCGCACTGGCGGCGAGCCTGGCGGTGCTGCTCGCGTTCGGAATCGGGGTGATCTGGGGTCCGGCCGTCGTCGCGCCGACCGTTCAGTGAACGGCATGGCCGCCGCCCTGCATGAGTTGCCAGCGCCGTTCCGCTTCACGCTTCACCGGACGCAGCATCAGACGACGGATCGTCCACACGCCGGGTGCCAGCCGCCAGCTACTTGTCAGCCAGGTTGAAGCAGACGAGCTTCAGGTTCGTCATCTCCTCGATGGCGAAGCGGACTCCCTCGCGGCCGATGCCGCTCATGCGGTTCCCGCCGTACGGCATGTGGTCCACACGGAAGATCGACGTGTCGTTCACCATGATGCCGCCCACGTCGAGCGCGGCGACGGCGCGGAACGCCTTGCGGAGATCGTGGGTGTAGAGCCCGGCCTGCAGGCCGTACGGCGAGTCGCCGAGCAGCCGCAGCGCCTCCTCGAACTCGTCGTAGACGACGATCGAGACGAGCGGCGCGAATGCCTCGCGGCACATCACCTTCATGTCGGGCCGCGTGCCGGTGAGCACCGCCGGCCAGAGCAGCCGTCCTTCGCGGCGGCCGCCGGCAAGCAGCGTCGCTCCTTCCGCGACGGCTTCGCGAATCCACGACTCGGCGCGGTCCGTGGCCTCGTTCGAGATCATCGGGCCGACGTCGCAATCACGCTCCAGCGGGTTGCCGACCCTGAGCGCCCGGGTTGCCGCGAGGAAGCGCTCGAGGAATGCATCGGCAATCGCGCGGTGCACGTACAGCCGCTGCAGGCTGATGCAGACCTGCCCGGCGTTGGCGAACGCCGAGACGACCGTGCGCGGCACGGCGAGGTCCAGGTTGGCGTCCGGCTCGACGATCGTGCCCGAGTTGTTGCCCAGCTCCAGCGTGACGCGCTTCAGCCCCGCGTTGCGCATGATCAGTGCGCCGACGGGCGGGCTCCCCGTGAACGAGATCTTCGCCGGGCCCGGATGGCGCACCAGCGCGTCCCCGGTCGTCGGCCCGTCGCCGTAGACGAGCTCGAACGCCCCTTCCGGAAGGCCGGCCTCGCGAAGACAGGTACCCAGCAGGCGGGCGGTGAGCGGCGTCTCCTCGGCGGGCTTCAGCACCAGCGTATTGCCGGCGGCCAGCGCGGGCCCGACCTTGTGCGCGACCAGATTGAGCGGGAAGTTGAACGGGCTGATGGCCGCGACGACCCCGAGCGGCGCACGGACGTAGAAGCCCACGCGGTTCTCGCCGAACGCGGAGGCATCCATCGGCACCGTCTCGCCGTGGATGCGCTTCGCCTCCTCGCCGGCGAAAGTGAACGTCTCGATGCTGCGCGCGACCTCGTTGTCCGCGTGCTTCCAGGCCTTGCCCGCCTCGCGCGCGATCAGCGCGGCAATCTCCTCGCGACGCGCCTGGATCCGCCGTGCCGTCTCCAGCAGCACCGCGGCGCGCCGGTGCGCGGCTGTCGCCGCCCAGCCAGGAAAGGCCTGCCGGGCGCGCTCGACGGCACGATCCACGGCCGCCGCATCGGCGACCGGCACGCGATCGATGACCTCGCCCGTGTACTTGTCGAGCACATCGAGATCGGCCATCCCGTCAGATCTCCCGTGCGCCGGGAACGACGGTGCGGCGCGTTCCCTCCATCCGGCCGTCCCATCGCGAGAGATCCTCGGTGTGGATGCCGAACAGATCCAGCAGGCGGGTGACGGTGTACTCGACCAGTTGCTCCACCGTACCCGGCCGGATGTAGTACGCGGGCACCGGCGGCGCGATCACGGCCCCCATCCGGCTCAGCTTCAGCATGTGCTCGAGATGAATCTCGTGGAACGGCGACTCCCGCACGGCGAGCACCAGGCGGCGCCGCTCCTTCAGCACGACGTCCGCCGCGCGCGCGACGAGCCCATCGCCGGTTCCGGTGGCGATCTCCGCCAGCGTCTTCACGCTGCACGGCACCACCACCATCCCCATCGTCACGAACGACCCGCTCGAGATGGCGGCGCCCTGGTCGGCCGGCCGGTACGAGGCGGTGGCGAGCCGCTGGACGTCCTCGAGCGTCCGCCCGGTCTCGTGCGCGAGGGTCCGGGCGCCCCACCGGCTCACCACGAGGTGTGATTCGACGCCCGTGTCGCGCAGCCGTTCGAGGAGCCGGACGCCGAGGATCGAGCCGCTGGCCCCCGTGATGCCGACGACGAGCCGGCGCGGCGGCGTCATGCGGTCCCCTGCCCCGCGCGCCGGAACCGGATGCCGCTGACGATGGCGGTCCCGCCTTCGCGAACCGGGTCGGGTGCATCTTCGAGCACGGACGCAATCCGCAGGTCCGCCACGCAGAACGTCGCGCGGGACGGATCCGGCCGCGGCGGCGCGTCCGCGCGCGCCTTCACGTAATGGACGCCGTGCTCGTCGACGAAGAGCAGGGTGATCAGCCCGTTGTCCGCCAGGTGCTTCGCCGTCCTCGTTCCGGCGTACAGGACGACGCGCAGCCGGTCGGGTGCCGGTGCGGCGACGTCGTCTCCGGTCACCATCGCGGGATGCGGGAAGCCGTCGGGGTCGATCGTGCAGATCGGCACCGCGGTATTCCCGAACGCCGGCGCGGCGCCGGCGAGCCGATCGCGCAGGGCGGGAGGAAGCGTGGAACCGAGCTGGGTGGACATCGGGGACCGCCGCTCCTTGAGTGTGGCCCGGCGCCGCGCGGCAGTCAAACGCGCGGACGGGCCGGCCTCCTATAATGTCCCGATGCTGCTGGGCTCCGAACGCCTGATCGCCTCGAAGCGCCTTCACGGCCTGCGCGTGGGCGTGCTTGCCAATCCCGCGTCGATCGACCACCAGTTCCGGCACATCACGGAGCGCCTGAGCGCCTCGACGGAGTACACGCTCGCGGCGATCTTCGGGCCGCAGCACGGGTACAACTCGGACGCGCAGGACAACATGATCGAGACGGCGCACGGGCGCGACCCGCGGCGCAACGTCCCGATCTTCTCGCTCTACAGCGAGACGCGTGAGCCGACGGACGCGATGCTCGACCTGATCGACACGCTCGTGATCGACCTCCAGGACGTGGGCGCGCGCATCTACACGTTCGTGTACACCATGGCGAACTGCCTGCGCGCCGCCGCCAGACGGGGCCTGCCGGTCATCGTCTGCGACCGCCCCAACCCCATCGGCGGTCTCCGGGTGGAAGGCCCGACGCTCGAACCGGGCTACGAGTCCTTCGTCGGACAGTTCCGGATGCCGATGCGGCACGGGATGACCATCGGCGAGCTGGCCCGGCTCTTCAACGAGCACTTCGCCATCGGCGCGCCGCTCGAGGTCGTGCCGATGGAGGGATGGTCGCGCGGCTCGTACTGGGACGCCACCGACGTGCCGTGGGTGATGCCCTCTCCCAACAT
Organism: uncultured Bifidobacteriaceae bacterium; assembly: GCA_964446605.1. Classification (GTDB taxonomy): domain Bacteria; phylum Acidobacteriota; class Vicinamibacteria; order Vicinamibacterales; family JAENWD01; genus JAENWD01. The sequence continues at coordinate 36,818 of CAYUPN010000004.1, forward strand.
GCCGACGCTCGACAGCGCGATTGTCTATCCCGGCACGGTGCTGATCGAGGGGACGATGCTGTCGGAGGGGCGGGGCACGACGCGGCCGTTCGAGCTGATCGGCGCGCCGTGGCTGGATGGCGAGCTGGTCGCGCAGCGCATGAACCGGGCAGGGCTGCCGGGCGTGCACTTCCGCGGCGTGACCTTCGAGCCGACCTTCCAGAAGCACGCCCGCCGGCCGTGCGGTGGCTGCCAGATTCACGTCACCGATCGCGACCGGTTCGAGCCGGTGCGGACGGGCGTCTCGATCATCCGGGAGTTCTACGGCGCCAGCCCCGACCTGTTCCAGTGGCGCGAGCCCCCCTACGAGTACGAGCACGAGAAGATGCCGATCGACATCCTCGCGGGCTCGCCCGAGCTCCGGCAGCAGATCGAGGCGCAGGTCCCGATTGACGAGATCGCCGCGAGCTGGGAGCCGGGGGTGACGGAGTTCCTCGACGTCCGGCGTCCCTTCCTGCTGTACGACTGAGCCCGTGAAGGAGCCGGCCCGAAGGCCGGCCCTCCCGTACTGCGCCCGGCGGAATCAGCCCTCGAGGCCTCGGGCGCGCCGGATCTGTCCGGCATGTCCGTGTGCGTGCGCCGCGTAGATCTCGAGCCAGGTGAGCACGCCGTAGGTTCCGGACTCCGAATGCGTGCCTTCGCGCGCCCACTCCGCCTCGGTCAGCCGGTCCAGAATCTCGCCGGTCGTCTCGCGCGCGGCGCGGAAGGCCGCGAGCGACGCCTCGATGGGGCGGTCGTAGTACAGCCGCCGCGCGAACTCCTCCTGGTCGTATCCGACGATGAGCGGCCGGTCCTCGGCCAGCAGCCGCCGCAGCCGGATCGCCGAGGTCATCTCGCTGTCGGCGAGATGATGGACGATCTGGCGCGCGGTCCATTTCCCCGGCGCGGGCACCCGGTCGAGCTCCGCGTCGGTCGCGCCGGCGAGCGCATCGACGACCGCCTGGTAGCCGGCCTTGTATCTCGCCACGAGGGCCTCACGGGTCGCACGGTCCACGGACAGCCTCCTAACGGACGGTGCGCGCCAGCGACGGCGCGTCCTGATCCTCCTGCTCGGTCGCGAGGTGCTCCTCGAGCCCCCGCTTGAGCGCCTCGAGCGCCTCCTCCACGGAGTTCACGCGCGTGAGCAGCGCCGGATCCCCGGGGCTGATGGCGCCCCACTCGACGAGCGGTCCGATGTCGAAGACGCGGTCCCAGTAATCGGTGCCGTACAGCAGCACCATCGTGCGATCGGTCAGCTTCTCGGTCTGCTCGAGCGTGAGGATCTCGAACAGCTCGTCGAGCGTGCCGAAACCGCCGGGGAAGATGACGAGCGCCTTGGCGAGGTACGCGAACCAGAACTTCCGCATGAAGAAGTAGTGGAACTCGAAGTGCAGGTTCTTCGAGATGTACGGGTTCGCGCCCTGCTCGAACGGCAGCCGGATGTTCAGCCCGACCGACTTGCCGCCGGCCTCGTAGGCGCCGCGGTTGGCCGCCTCCATGATCCCGGGTCCGCCGCCGGAGCAGACGACGAAGCGGTGGCACGGCCCCGGCAGCGCCCGGGACCACGACGTCAGCTCGTGCGCGAGGCGCCGCGCGTCCTCGTAGTAGCGCGACCAGGCAAGCGCGCGGTTGGCGGCCGCGAGCGCCTCGTCGGTCGGGGGCGTGCGCCCGTTCCTGATCGCGGCGAGCTGCCGTTCGGCGGCCTCACGGCTGCGGATGCGCGCCGAGCCGAAGAAGACGACGGTGTCGCGAATCCGCTCCTGCCTGAACCGCTTCAACGGCTCGAGGTACTCGGCCATGATCCGGATCGGACGCGCCTCGTCGGATGCGAGGAACTCGGGCATCAGATAGGCGAGCGGCTGCGTCGACATACGACGGCACTCTATCAGAACCGCGGCCGGCGGCCGGCGCTCAGTCGATCCGGGAGAGCTTGATGAAATTGGCGCCGGCGCGGCGCAGATCTTCCTGGACGTTGACGAACACGACCTCGTCGCCGGCGTCGAGCAGCCCGCGGGCGCGCAGCTCGCCGGCAACCGTTGCCCTGGTCTCGTCGACGCTCGTCCCGAGCGGCGCGAGGACCGGCACCACGCCCCGGAAGAGCAGCAGCCGACGGGCGATCTCCGGCTGCTCCGTCGCGGCCAGGATGGGGGCATGAGGCCGCAGCGCGGACAGCATGCGCGCGGTGTTCCCCTCGCGGGTCACCGCGACGATCGCCTCCGCACGCACTTCCTCCGCCAGCGCGACGGCCGCCTCGCACATCGCCTGTCCGTGCTCGGCGTGCATCAGGCGGTTTCGCATCGGAGAGACATGGTCCACCGGATGCGTCTCGGCCTCGCGGATGACGACATCGAGCGTCTCGACGGCGCGCACGGGAAACGCGCCCGCTGCGGTCTCCCCGGTCAGCATGATGGCGTCGACGCCGTCCTCGACGGCATTGGCGGCATCGCTGACCTCCGCGCGCGTCGGGCGCGGCTCCTGTCGCATCGACTCGAGCACCTGCGTCGCGACGATGACCGGGCGGCCGAGGGCGCGGGCACGCCGCGTGACCTCCTTCTGCACGGCGGGCACGCGCTCGAGCGGCATCTCGAGGCCGAGATCGCCGCGCGCGACCATCACCGCGTCGGCCGCGTCGAGGATCTCGTCGAGATGCTCGATCGCTTCCGGCCGCTCCAGCTTCGCGATGATCGGCACGGAGGCACGGCTCCGCCGGCGGAGCGCGTCGCGCGCCGCGGCGATGTCCGAGGCCCTCGTCACGAACGAGAGCGCGATGAAGTCGACGCCGAGCTCGAGCCCGAACGCGAGATGCTCCTCGTCGCGCGCCGACAGCCCCGCCGCGGGCAGCGCGACGCCCGGCGCGTTGATCCCCTTGTGCTCGCCCAGCTGCGATCCATGCACGACGGTCGTCGTGATGCGCTCGCCGTCGGTGGATTCGACCCGCAGCACGATGCGGCCGTCGTCCAGCAGGAGGTGCTGCCCGGCGCGGACGCTCTGCGCCAGCGGGGCGTACGGCGTGAAGACCAGGCCCGGACGTCCCATCGCGTCGCCCGTGGCCACGACGAGGGTCTCCCCGGCCGCGAGCGGAATCGGGTGTCCACCCTCCAGCCGTCCGGTGCGGATCTTGGGGCCCGGCAGGTCCTGGAGGACGGCGACGATGCGGTTCGCGCGCGCGGCCGCCTCGCGCAGCCGTTCGAGCGCGGCGCGGTGCGAGGCGTGCGAGCCGTGGGAGAAATTGAGCCTGAAGACGTCGACGCCCGCCGCCAGCAGCCGGTCGAGCTGTTCGGGGGTGTCGCTCGCCGGCCCGAGCGTGGCGATGATCCGCGTGTGACGCATGACCGGGGGCCAGCTTACAATCGGACTCCGCCATGAGCCAAATCGTCGCCCCCGCCGTTCTCGATTATCTGGCCCAGCACCACGCGCCGATCGATCCGGTGCTCGACGTCATCCGCGAGGAAGGGCTCGCCGCAGGCCTGCCGCTCGTCGACGTGATGACCGCGCGGCTGCTGCGCCTGCTCGCGGCGGCCACCGGCGCGCGCCGGGTGCTCGAGATCGGCACCGCCATCGGCTACTCGGCCGCGTGCATGGCGCAGGTGATGCCCGATGACTCGGCGTTGTTCACGATGGAGATCGATCCCGCGCGTGCGGAGACGGCGCGCCGGAATCTCGCGCGCGCCGGCGTCGGCCACCGCGTCCACGTGATCGTCGGCGATGCGGAGCGGTTCCTGCACAAGGTGGCCGGACCGTTCGATCTCGTGTTCCAGGACGGCGCGAAGCAGCAGTACGAACCGCTGCTGGACCGGATCGTCGAGCGGATGCGTCCGGGCGGCGTGCTGGTGACGGACAACGTGCTCTGGCACGGTGAAGCGGTGCCCGGCTTCGTCGCCGAGCCGCAAATGCCCGCGGCGGACACCGAGGCCATCCGGCAATACAACAGGCGCATTGCAGCGCACCCGGCGCTCTTCACGACCCTGCTGCCGGTGGGCGACGGCGTGGCGCTGTCGCTGAAGCGCGCGTGATGCCCGATCGATGGGAACAGGTGAGCTGATGGACGATGCCGTCGTGACGGCCTGGGAGGACTGGGCGCGCGCGCAGCTCGCCGCGCGCGGACGCGGCGACGCGGTGCCCGTCATGGAGGGGTTCGCCCGCGCGGCCCGGACGCTGCGCGAGGCGGACTGGAACGCGCGGGCGGATGGTGGCGATGCGTCCCGCGACCGTGAGCCCGAGCGCCGTGACTGAGCCGCTGCATGCCCTCACGGCGATCGAGGCGGGCCGGCGCCTGCGCGCCGGGGCGCTGACGTCCGACGCGCTCACCCGCGCCTGTCTGGACCGCATCCAGGCGCTCGACGGCGTCCATCGCGCGTTCATCACCGTCACGGCCGACGAGGCGCTGCGGGACGCACGCGAGGCCGATCGCGAGCTGGCCGCCGGCCGCGATCGCGGTCCGCTGCACGGAATCCCCGTGTCGCTCAAGGACCTCATCGATCAGGCCGGCGCCCCGACGACGGCCGGTTCGCACGTGCGTCCGATGACACCTGCAGAACACGACGCGGTGGTCACGGCGCGGCTGCGCGCCGCGGGCGCCGTGCTGATCGGCAAGACCAACCTCCACGAGTTCGCGTTCGGCACGACCAGCGAGGACACGGCTTTCGGCGCGGTACGTCATCCGCTCGACCCGGAGCGCAGCGCGGGAGGGTCCAGCGGCGGCTCGGCCGCCGCGGTCGCGCTCGGCATGTCTCCGATTTCAATCGGCACGGACACTGGCGGCTCGGTGCGCATTCCCGCGTCGATCTGCGGTCTCGTCGGCCTCAAGGCCGCCTACGGCGAGATTCCGTGCGACGGCGTCGTTCCGCTGAGCGAGACGCTGGATCACGTCGGGCCGCTCGCGCGGACCGTCGCGGACGCCGCCGCCGCGTACTGCATCCTGTCGCGCCGGACCGCGCGGCCACCCGTCGCGCCTCCCCCCGGCAGCCTCCGGCTCGGACGGCTGCCCGAGTACTTCGAGGAGGTGCTCTCGTCCGGCGTGCGGGCTGCCTACACACGCGCACTCGACACGCTGGCGCAGGCCGGTGTGCGGATCGAACAGGTGGCGCTCCCGCACGCGGCCGAGATCCCCGCCATCTATCTGCACCTGATGGCGCCGGAGGCCGCGGCCTATCACGCCCGCACGCTCGAGTCCTGCCCCGAGCGCTACACGCCGGCCGTGCGCGCGCGGCTGGAGGTCTGCCGGTACATGCTCGCCGAGGACCACGTCCGCGCGCGGCAGGGGCAGCGGATGCTCCGCGCCGGCGTGGACGCGGCGCTGGCGTCGCTCGACGCGCTCATCCTGCCGGGCCAGCCGATCGAGGCCTTCCCGCTCGGCAGCGACGTCGTCGACGTCGACGGAACCCGGGACGCGGTCCGGAGCCTCACGCTGCGGCTGACCCAGCCCTTCAACATCACGGGGCACCCGGCCATCGTCCTGCCGGCCGGCGATTCGGAGGGGCTGCCGGTCTCGCTGCAACTGGTCGGACATCATGGCGCCACACCGCTGCTGCTGGACGTCGCGGCGGCGGTGGAAGCGATCGTGGCCGGGATGAACCGCGACGAGGGTCCCGGGGACTGACTGGCAGCTCGACCGAACCGGTACAATTGGAAGAATCGATTGCCATGCGCACGACCGTCTTCGCCCTCGTTGCCGCCATGACCATCACTGCCGCCGCGTCCGGTTCGCTCGAATACCCCAGGACACGCAAGGGGGACGTCGCCGACGAACTGCACGGCCGGCGCATCGCCGATCCCTACCGCTGGCTCGAAGATCCGAACAGCCCCGAGACCCGGGCGTGGATCGGGACGCAGAACGAGCTCACCTTCGGCTACCTGGAGGGGATCGCGGCGCGGGATCGCCTGAAGGAGCGGCTCACCGCGCTCTGGAACTACGAGCGCGTCGGCGCGCCCTCGCGACACGGTCCCTGGTACATCTACGCGCGCAACGACGGTCTGCAGAACCAGTCGGTGATCTACCGGACCCGATCGCTGGATGCCGAACCCGAGGTACTGATCGATCCGAACGCGCTCTCGGATGACGGCACCGTCGCGCTCGGCAGCCTGGCCTTCAGCGATGACGGCAAGTACGTCGCGTACTCCGTCGCGACGGCCGGATCCGACTGGCTCGAGTGGCGCGTCCGGGAGGTGGCCACCGGGCGCGATCTGCCGGACGTCGTGAAGTGGTCGAAGTTCAGCGGGGCCGCGTGGCTCCACGACGGATCGGGCTTCTTCTACAGCCGGTACGACGCGCCGAAGGAGCACGAGGTCTACACGGGCGTCAACAAGTTCCAGAAGGTCTACTTCCACCGGCTCGGCCGCACCCAGAGCGACGACGTGCTCCTGTTCGAGCGGCCCGACCAGCCGGATTGGGGCTTCAACGCCGACGTGACCGAGGACGGCCGGTTCCTGCTGATCTCCCAGTGGGAGGGCACCAGACCCGAGAACCGGATTTTCGTCCGCGATCTGTCGAAGCCGGACAGCGCGATCGAGCCATTCCTGGATCGCTTCGATGCGGACTACACCGTCGTCGGCAACGACGACGAGCGGTTCTACGTCCTGACGGACAAGGACGCGCCGCGCCGCCGGCTGGTCGCCATCGACCGGACGCGGCCCGAGCCCGCGCAGTGGACGACGCTGATCCCCGAAGGGTCCGGCCGCGACGTGCTGGGGTCGGTGCACATGGTGGGCAACCGGTTCGTCGCGACGTGGATGAATGACGCGCACGAAGTGCTCACCATCCATGCGCTCGACGGCCGCCGCACCGGGGAGATTCTGCTTCCCGCGCTGGGAGCTGTCTCCGGCCTGACCGGCAAGCGCCACCAGAGCGAGACGTTCTACGTCTTCTCGTCGTTCGCGTATCCGGGCGTCGTCTACCGGTATGACTTCGACAGCGGACGCGCGTCGGTGTTCCGGCAACCGGAGGTCGACTTCTCGCCGGACGCGTTCGAGACCGTCCAGGTCTTCTATCCCTCGAAGGACGGAACGTCGATCCCGATGTTCCTGACGTACAAGAAGGGGCTGACGCGGAACGGGCAGAACCCGACGCTGCTCTATGGGTACGGCGGCTTCAACATCGCGCTGACGCCTGCGTTCTCGCCCGCCAACATCGCGTGGATGGAGATGGGCGGGATCTACGCGCAGGCTTCGCTCCGCGGCGGCGGCGAGTACGGCCGCGAGTGGTACGATGCGGGGCGGCTGAAGCACAAGCAGAACGTCTTCGACGACTTCATCGCGGCCGCCGAGTACCTGATCCGCGAGCGGTACACGTCGACGCCGAAGCTCGCCATCTCCGGAGGCAGCAACGGCGGGCTGCTGGTCGCCGCCGCCATGACGCAGCGCCCCGACCTGTTCGGCGCGGTTCTGCCGGCCGTGGGCGTGCTCGACATGTTGCGGTTCCACAAGTTCACGATCGGGTGGGCCTGGACGTCCGACTACGGCGACCCCGAAGTGGCCGGAGACTTCGAGACGCTGCTGGCGTACTCGCCGCTGCACCGGCTGGCGCCGGGCACGCGGTATCCGGCGACGCTCATCACCACGTCGGATCACGACGACCGGGTGGCTCCGGCGCACAGCTTCAAGTTCGCCGCGGCGCTGCAGGCGGCGCAGGCCGGCGACGTGCCGACGCTCATCCGGATCGAGACGCGGGCCGGCCACGGCGCCGGCAAGCCCACGTCGAAGATCATCCAGGAGAAGGCCGACGTCTTCGCCTTCCTGGTGAAGAACCTCGGCATCGAGCTGCCCGCGCCGGGCGCCACGCAGTAGGAGCCGCCGCCGCGCGCAGCTGCCGGATAGCGACCGTCTCGTGCTCTCGCTGATCTTTCATCGCTGGGAACGCCGCCTCGCCTCGATCTCCAAGGATCGCGTCGTGCGTCCCTTCGAGTGGGGACTCGACTGGATCTCCGGCAACGGCCATCCGCCTGCCGGCGATCCGGCCGCCGCGGTCGAGCAGTACGTCCGGCGCATCTGCGCCGACACGGACGCGTGGTTCACGCCGCCGCCGTGCGGCGAGTTCGAGGAGAGTGCCGGCCCCGGCGACGGCACCTCGATCGTCCGGTTCCCGTCGGCGCTGACGACGCCGCATCCGTCGAACAACACGGTGGTGACGCGGTACTTCCCGGCATCGCCGCGCACGGGGGCGCCGCGGCGCGCCGTGATCGTGCTGCCGCAGTGGAACTCGGACGCCGAGGGGCACGTCGGCCTCTGCCGGCTGCTGGCCAGGTTCGGCATGAGCGCCCTGCGCCTGAGCCTTCCCTATCACGACGCGCGCATGCCGACCGAGCTCACGCGCGCGGACTACATCGTCAGCGCGAACGTCGTCAGGACGCTCGAAGTGTGCCGGCAGGCGGTGCTCGACGCCCGCCGCGCGATCGACTGGCTGTGGAGCCGGGGGTACGAGCGGATCGGCATTCTCGGCACCAGTCTCGGGTCGTGCCTGTCGATGCTGACCGCGTGCCACGAGCCGCGCATCCGGGCACAGGCGCTCAATCACATCTCACCGTTCTTCGCGGACGTGGTGTGGCGGGGACTGTCGACGCGGCACGTCCGCGAGGGGCTCGAGGGGCACATCGATCTGGATCGGCTGCGGGCGCTCTGGATGCCCATCAGCCCGCAGTTCCACCTCGATCGGCTGCGCACGCGCGAGGTCAGGACCCTGCTGGTGTACGCGCGCTACGACCTCACCTTCCCGCTGGACTTGTCACGGAACCTGGTGCGGCAGTTCCGGCACCGCGGGATCCCGCATCGCCTGGCCGTGCTGCCGTGCGGCCACTACAGCACGGGCGCCGCGCCGTTCAAGTACATGGACGGCGCCATACTGACGAGGTTCCTGCACCGGCACGTCTAGGAGCAGGTCAGAGATACTTCAGCAGGTCCTTGAGGGCCTCGAACAGCACGCCGGCAAGCTGCACGACGACGGGGGTGACCTCGCCCTGGTTCACGGTCTCGGCGACGGTGACCGGGTCGGTCAGCAGCAGCCATATCGTGGCACCGGCGAACAGCGCAGCCAGGACGGCGATGGTGCCGAACAGGCTCACGCTCCACTGGGCGAGGCGCATCGGGTTAGCCTACCACCAGGTCTAAGACTCCGAATTACGCATCCCGGCCGGTCCGGGTTTCAGGGTGGGTCGAGCCGGACGACCGGTCCCCGGTCCAGCGCCTCCAGCCCGGACGCGACCCGGCCGGCGTCGCCGACCGCCAGGGACACCAGCCGGTCGGGGTGCAGGTGGCGGCATGCGGCGTCCTGGACGTCTTCGAGTGTGAGGGCCCGTATGCGCGGAACGAACGTCGCGAAGTAGTCGTCCGGCAGTTCGTACAGCGCGAGCTGCGCCACACTGCGCGCGATCTGATCGGCGGTCTCGAAGTTCCGCGGATAGCCGCGCGTCAGCGCGGCACGGGCGGTGTCGAGCTCGGCCGCCGTGATGGGCGCCGTACTGCAGAGCCTTTCGACTTCCCCAATCGACTCGCGGATCGCCTCGGCGGTCGCGTCGGTCTGGACGCTCGCCTGCATCTGGAAGGCGCCCGCTCCGACCCTGAACTCGAAGAACGAGCGGGCGCCGTACGTGTAGCCGCGCCGCTCCCGCAGGTTCATGTTCAGCCGGCTGACGAACTGTCCCCCGAGGACGAGATTCGCGAGCAGCAGCGCGTGGTAGTCGGGCGTCGACCGCGGCGCGCCGCGGTGGCCGACCCGCAGTTCGGATTGCGCGGCGCCCGGGCGATCGACCAGCAGCACCTTGTCGCGCGGATCGGGAGGCGGTCCGAGCCGCGGCTCGGGCATCGGTTCCCACCCCGCCGGCGCATCCCACGGGCCGAGGACATCGAGGACGTCCCGTTCCGCCGCGTCGTGATCGAGGTCTCCCGCCATGAGGAGCACCGCACGCCCGGGCACGAAGGCCGCCTGGTGAAATGCGCGCACCTGGTCCAGCGACATCGTCTCCAGCGCGGCCATGGTGCCGATCGCGAGATGCCCATACGGATGCGCGCCGAACAGCGCGGCGGTGAACGCGCGGTCGGCCGTCGCCGACGGCACGTCCCTGAGCTGCCGGAGGCGGTTCATCCGGAGCTGGCGCACCCGCTCGAACTCGGCGGCGTCGAAGCGCGGCCGTGCCACCATGTCGCCGAGCAGCTCCAGGCCGTCGCGCCGGAAGCGCGACAGCGTGGTCAGCGTCAGGAACGTCGCGTCGGGTCCGACCTCGGTATCGAACTGCGCGCCGATCCGCGCCAGCGCCTCGTGCATCTCGAGCGTGGTCCGGCCGCCGCCCCCCTCGTCGAGCATGTCCCCGGTGAGCGAGGCCAGCCCCGGACCGTCCGGCGGATCGGCCGAGGATCCCGCCCGGACCAGCAGCACCGTCGTCACGACCGGCACCTCTCCGTGTGAGACGGTCCAGAGCGACAGGCCGTTGGGGAGACGACGCTTGCGGATGTCCGGGAACAGGAAGGGGCGATCGGCCCCGACGGCGGGCGCGAGCGAGCGATCGAGCACGTCAGTGCACCACGACAAGCGCCGAATCCGACAGCGCGAGCGCGTGCTGTCCCTGCGGGACGACGCTCACGGAGACCGGCGCGGGCGCACGGAGGAATCGCGCCGCTGCCGACGCGAGCGAGGCGGGGGTGGCGGTCAGGTACCGCGCCAGATCGTGCGTGAAGTACTCGGGCTCCCCCAGGAAGACGTTGTAGGCGTTGAGCTGATCCGACTTGCCGCCGAAGCCGCCGACCGTCTGCACGCGATAGACGAACTGTGCCTCCGCCTGCGCGAGGATCCGCGTCATCTCGCCCTCGTTCGGCCCCTCGGCCGCGAGGGTCCCGACTTCCTCGAGAATCGCCGCTTCCAGTTCGTCCAGCGTGCGCCCCGGCGCGGCCGTTGCGACGATCTGGAAGAAGCCGGCGATCTCGCGGGACTGCTGGAACGCCGCGATCTCGGTGGCGATGCGGCGCTCGTACACCAGCCGGCGGTAGAGGCGCGAGGTCTTGCCGCTGCCGAGCAGATCGGCGACGAGGTCGAGCTCGGCGTCGTCGGGGGCGAACATCGCCGGCGAATGCCAGGCCAGGTAGATGCGCGGCAGCTCGACCCGATCCTCGAGCAGGATGCGGCGCGGCGCACCCGCCGTCGGTGCAGGGACCGCGGGCTGGATGACGTCCGGACCGGGGCGGAGGTCGCCGAAGTACCGCTCGGCGAGCGCGAAGGCCTCTGCCGCGTCGATCGCGCCCGCGATGGCGAGCGACGCGTTGGCCGGGTGGTAGTACGTCGCGAAGAACTCGTGGACCTCGTCCAGCGTCGCCGCGCGCAGATCGTCGGGGGCGCCGATCGTGAGCCAGTGATACGGATGATCGGGCGGGAACAGCGCCGCGAGCGTCGCCATGGCGGCGCGGCCGTACGGCCGGTTCTCGTAGTTCTGCCGGCGTTCGTTCAGCACGACCTCGCGCTGGTTCTCGAACTTCTCCTGCGTGAGCGCCGGCAGCAGGAAGCCCATGCGGTCGGACTCGAGCCAGAGCGCCAGCTCGACGGCTCCGGTCGGCACGACCTCCCAGTAGTTCGTGCGATCCGCGTTCGTCGACCCGTTGAGGATCGCGCCGGCCCCCTGGAGCGGCTGGAAGTAGCCCTGATCGTGGTGCGCCGATCCCTCGAACATCAGGTGCTCGAACAGGTGGGCGAGGCCGGTGCGTCCGGGACGCTCGTTCTTCGAGCCCACGTGATACCAGACGTTCACCGCGACGATCGGGCACGCGTGGTCCTCGTGCACGAGCACCGTCATCCCGTTCGCGAGCACACGCCGTTCGCAGCGGATGTCCATAGCTCACCCGAATCGTAGCAGTCGTGGAGCGGCGGCGCGCGCAATCCGTCAGTCCGGTTGCACATCACCGGCCGGTGCCGGCGGCAGCAGTACACAGGATCCCGCGTCGCGGGGCCAGTGACCCCGGGGCGCGGGCCGCTGCCGGCTGGTTGGGCGGTGCCCCTACCGCACTTCGGTCAGGGGGATCACCCGGTTGAAGCTTGCGATCGAGACCTGCGCGGCCGCCTGCTCGGCCGCGGCGCGGAATGCGCGGGCCGCCGGCGAGTCCGGCTCGCCGACGACAATCGGGACACCGCTGTCCCCGCCGACCCGGATCGGCTCGTAGATCGGCAGCCGCCCGAGGAAGGGGATGGAGAGGTCTCCGGCCAGGGTTTCGCCGGCGCCGCGGCCGAAGATGTCCGATTCGGTGCCGCAGCTCGGGCACACGAAATGGCTCATGTTCTCGATCAGACCGAGAGGACGGATGTTGAGCTTCTGGTACATCCGCACGGCCCGGCGCGTGTCCGCCAGCGACACCTGCTGCGGCGTCGTCACGACGATGGCGCCGGACACCGGCACGGACTGGCTCAGGCTCAGGGCGACGTCTCCCGTGCCCGGCGGCAGATCGACGACGAGATAGTCGACATCGGTCCACCGGACCTGCCGGAAGAACTGCTGGACCGCCCCGTGCAGCATCGGGCCCCGCCAGATCACGGCCGAGTCGTCCTGCGCGAGGAATCCCATCGAGACGACCTGGATGCCGTAGGCCTCCGCCGGGATGATGCGGCCGTGCTCGTCCGCCTCGAGCTCCGTCCGGAGCCCGAGCATGATCGGCACGTTCGGGCCGTACATGTCGCCGTCGATCATCGCGACGCGGCTGCCGGTCTGGGCCAGGGCGACGGCGAGATTCACCGCCACCGTGGTCTTGCCCACGCCCCCCTTGCCGGCGCCCACCGCGATGATGTTCCGCACCCCCGGCACCGGCTGCCGCGGGCCGTCGGCGACGGCGGTGGTCCGCACCGCGGCGGTCATCTCGATCTGCACGTCCTGCACGCCGGGGACGGCCAGGACGGCCGCCCGCGCCTGATCGCGCATCTGGTCCTTCACCGGGCAGGCCGGCGTCGTCAGCTCGATGGTGAACGAGACGCGGCCCCCGTCGATGGCCAGCTTCTTCACGAAGCCCAGCGTGACGATGTCGCGGTGCAGGTCGGGGTCGCGGACGGCGCGAAGCGCGTCGAGAACGGCGTTGGGGTCGATGCTCGTCATGGAAATGGAGGCGGGGCCGTGGTCAGCCGGCGTGCGGGTCCCGGTACATCCCAGCTTACCGGCTCCTTGGGGGGGTCGCAACCCGGGCCCGGATCCCGTGCAGCCCGTGCTGGCAATCCGAATATTGTTCCGGTAGACTCGCGCGGACCACTTCCGGTCGGGTTAGACGTAGGAGACTCCGAGCATGAGCGATGCTCCCACTCCCGGTGCCCAGTCCAGCAATCGCGGCATAATGATCGTCCTGTCCTACCTCTGGCTGCTGGCGCTCGTGCCGCTGCTGGTGGAGAAGGAGGACAAGGAAGTCCAATGGCACGCCAAGCACGGGATCGTGCTGATGGTGGCCGAAATCGTGCTCTGGATCGCCGTCACGATCATCAGCGTCGTGCTGGGTGCCATGTCGTTCGGGCTGGGCTGCCTCGTCAGTCTGCTGACCTTCGGCCTCTGGATCGGGATCCTCGTCGTCCACGTGATGTGCATCGTGAAGGGGATGAATGGCCAGCGGTTCCTCATCCCCGGTGTCAGCGAGTACGCGAGCCGCTTCTGAGACCCGGCGGCTCCGTCTCACACGCGCGCGCCTGATCCTGCTGCTGGTGGCGGCTGCCACGGCGGCGGATCTGGCGCGTGCGCCGGATCGACAGCTCTCGGCCCGCGTGCTCCGCGCGGGCATCCACCTCTATCAGACGACCCTCTCTCCGCGCATGCCCACGCTCGGGGTGCGCTGCCGCTTCGAGCCGACGTGCAGCCGGTACGCGGATGCCGTCATCGCGCGCGACGGCGCGCTGGTCGGCTCCTGGCGCACGGTGCGGCGTCTCGCGCGCTGCGGGCCCTGGACCCCGGCGGGCACGCTGGACCCGCCGTAACCGTACGCCGCGTCAGACTTCGAACGTCCGGCGCACGTCCTCGTGCAGCGCCACCCAGATGGTGTACAGGCCGAGGGCCGTTCCGAAGGGCAGCAGGAGCAGATTCAGCACGGCGAGCACGAGCGACCCGTTGCGCGCCCAGGCACGGCGCGCGGCGAGCCCGCGGGCACAGATCGCATGCGCACCGGCCCAGACGAGCGCCGCCAGCGCCAGCACGGCGAAGGTCGCGGTGGTCACGCCGGCCGCCACCTCGGTGCCGGGGGCCTCGAGACGCGCGCCGGTCACGACGATCGTGGCGGCCGCGCACGCGAACGCGCTCAGCGACACGCCGATGATGGCGTTGAAGGCCGCCCAGAACCGGAACAGGCGGATGAGGAAGTCGACGTGCGGTGTCACGGGACCTGCGGGCGTCGTGCGCCGCCGGGCCGATCAGGCCACCGAGATGGTGACTTCGACGCGCGTGGGACGCGCGAAGGGCGGCGCGACGACAAAGCGGAAGCGCGTGCCGTCCGGAACCCGCGCCGGCACCGCGAGGTGGACGCAGTGTGCGCGATCGGCCTCGCCGGTCCCGCAGCAGGCGCCGCAGGGCACCGACCAGCTCTCGCCACGCCCTCCGCATTCGCGGCAGAGACTCGGCAGCGGCAGATCGACGGGCACGATGGTGCCGTCGAAGGCCTGGCGCGGCGTCAGCGTGACCTGCGCATGGACCAGCCCCGTGATCTCGTCGTCGGCGTCGAAGCTGTCGAGCAGCCGATCGGCCACCGTGCCGCACGCCGGGAAATCGATCCCGATCTCGTCGGCGAAGCAGGCGCGCGTCACCGACAGCGCCGGCGTTGCCGGCAGCGGCAGGGACTCGTCACGAAGCGGGCGAGGAAAGTCAGACACAGGCGTCTCGACCGCGGCGGCATCGCCGAGGCCTGACACAGATTCCCTTTCCCGCACGCGCCTTGTCAAGGTGTCGGTGCGGTAGTAGGATGCGCCCGAGCGCGGCATGCCGGACACTCCGATTCCCCAGCTCGCCACCTGTCCCGACTGCGGCGGCATCCTGCAGCCCGTGCGTCCCGAACGGCTCACCAGCTTCGAGGTCGCCGACGCCGACGACGCGCGGGACGGCGAACTGAACCTGCAGTGTCTGCTGTGCGGCTATGCGGTATGGGCGCCCGCCGCAGCGCCCGACGGACCGACACTTCCGGCATGACGACGCCGACGCGCGAGTGTCCCCTCTGCGGCGAGATGATGCGCCTCGTCGAGCGCACCGTCGTCGACCGCGTTCCCGGCAGCTCGCAGGAACGCACGTCGACCTACGCCGAATGGGTCTGCCCCGAGTGCGACTACTTCGAAGAGAAGGACGCTGAGTCGGCGGGCTGGTGATGCGGCGGCCCCTGGCCGCCGGGGCGCTCAGCGGGCGCCGATGGTCAGCAGCACTTCACGGCGAATCGAGTCTTCGAGCTCCTCGAGCTTCAACGCGCTGTCACACTCGTCGCACAGCACTTCCAGAACGGCCGGACGGCTTTCCTCGGACACTTCCACCCGCGAGTCCTCGAGGTGAACGACATGCATCTGGAGGGACTTCACCAGAAAATTCTTGTCGTTCCCGCAGTTCGGGCATGTCAGGGCCACAGAGGCGCTCCTCTCTCCTGTATGAATGGCAGACACGATAACAGCCCGATTCTAGGAGATACCTGAACGCGGCGCTACAAAAAACGTGCCTCGTCAAATCGAGCGGGCTTCGTCCCGATACAACAGCACGCCGCGAACCGCCAGTTCCGGGGCGAGCGCGCGCACCGCACGGACATAGCGGTCGAGCTGTTCGCGATGCGAGGGATCCGCGGCACCGGTCTTCCAGTCGACGACCGTCGCCTCGCCCGAGGCCACGGCGACAATGTCCGCCACGCCGCTCCAGACCGTGTCCCCCTCGCGAAGGACCAGCGGGACCTCGTGCCACCGATCCGGGCTGCCCATGATGACCCGGGCGCCCGGGTGAGCCGACAGCGCGCCGACGGCAGCCGCTGCGGCGGTGGTCAGCCGTTTCCGTTCGTCCGCATCCACGTGAGGGGCGACCTCGTCGATCATGCGGGCGACCCCGTCCGGATCGGGCGGGGAAGGGTCGACCGCCCCCGGGCGGGCCTGCTCGAGGAGCCGGTGCACCAATATGCCGAGCAGACGGGGATTCACTTCCCGGTCCGTACCGGGCGGTGCCTCCCCGGTCCCGTCGTGCGGCTCGTCCGAGATCCGCCGCCGGCGGACGGCAGATGCCGGCTCGAGCGGCTCGAAGTCCACGCCGACAACGGCCTCTGCGCCGGATCGCGCCACCTCGGGAATCTCGCCTGCTGCCGGCGGCACGACGGCGAATACGTGGCGCGCGGTGGAGCCCTGCCATTCGATGCTGCCGTCCCCCCTGGCCGCGCTCTCGAAGAGCGCCCCGACCTCAGGGGGAAGCACGTCCCCCAGCCCGCCGCGCAGCGCGGTGAACCGGCCGTCGGCGTCGAGGCTCGTCGCCAGGTACAGCCGGTCACGCGCGCGCGTGACCGCGACGTACAGCAGGCGCTTCAGCTCCTCCCGATCCTTTTCGGACGCATCGTCGTCGGCAGCCGACCTGAACTCGCCGACGGACACGGACACTTCGGTGTCCGGGTGGTCATCGCCGCCCGGCACGGCAACGCGAATCGGATCCCGTCCTCCGCCTGCGCCGCGCCCCAGGTTGACGAGGAATACGACCGGGAACTCGAGCCCCTTGGCGGCATGGATCGTCATCAGGTTCACGGCCGCGACCGCGTCGACGGCGGCGTTCGACTCGTCGCCGGCCGACAGCCGGTCGAGGTACTCGGCAACCCGGCCGAGGGTCGCGTACCCGCGGTTCTGGATCCGGCGCACGAGGCTGCGGACCTTCTTCAGGTTCTCCGTCGCCTGATGCCGCCGGAACCCGTCGGCCTCGCCGTCGTCGCCGGATGCCACCGGGCTCCCCACCTCCCACGCGAAGGCCGTCTCGACGAGGACCCGATCGAGCAAATCGGCGGGGCGGATCCTGTCCGCGAGCTCGATCCAGCGGCGCGCGGCAGGGCGCAGCAGGTCGAGCGTGCGCCTGTCGTCTTCTGAGAGCACGACACCGGGGGGCGCGTCTCCGAGCACCGCAGCGGCGATACCGGGAGCCAGCTTCGCCAGGGCATCGTCGGAGAGCCGTACGAAACGCGAACGCAGGAGGGCCGCGGCGCGCAGATCGGACCAGGGGTTTGCCAGATAGCGCAGGATCGCGAAGACGTCCTTGACCTCGTCGGCGTCGAAGAATCCCAGGCCTTTGTAGACGTAACTCGGAATCGCCCGGCGCTCGAGCGCGGCCTCGAAGGCCTGATGCCCCTCCCGGGTGCGGAACAGGATGGCGATGTCGCCCGGCTGCGCGCGCCGCATGACACCGGTCTGCCGATCGCGGACCGATTCGCTCGCGAGCAGACGCTGGATTTCCGCCGCGACGGCTTCGGCCTGCGCGGCCAGATCCGGCGCGGCGAGAAGCGCGAGCGCCGGGTCACCGATCCCGGTCACGGTGGGCACGGGGAACCGGTCGCGCTCCTCGTACGTGAACGCGTCCGGGCGATCGGGCTGCTTGTCGATGGCGAGACAGAGGTCGTTCGTGAACGCCAGCAGCGGCGGCACGGCGCGGAAGCTCTGCCGGATCGCACGCAGCGGGCTCCCGTCCGGGCGCAGGCCGGCGATCTGCCCGGCCGCACGGGACAGCACGCCGGCGTCCGCGTCGCGGAAGCCGTAGATCGACTGCTTCCGATCCCCGACGACGAAGATCGACGGCGGCAGCGGCGCGTCCTGCGCGGTGCCGAGCCCTTCGGACCACGCCTGGACCAGG
Organism: uncultured Bifidobacteriaceae bacterium; assembly: GCA_964446605.1. Lineage (GTDB taxonomy): Bacteria > Acidobacteriota > Vicinamibacteria > Vicinamibacterales > JAENWD01 > JAENWD01. Next base: position 54,601 of record CAYUPN010000004.1, read on the forward strand.
TGCCAGATCAGCTGCCACTGCGCGTCGCTGGTGTCCTGGAACTCATCGACCAGGAGATGGTGGAAGCGCGTCTCCAGCAGGTACCGCGACCGCGCGAACTCGCCCATGCCGCCGACCAGCGCGAGCGCCCGCTCGAGCGCGTCGGGGAAATCGACGACCGCGTGCTCTTCGAGGACGCGCCGGTACTCGTCGCGGGCAAGGCGGAACAGCTTCCAGACGCCGCGCGTGAGCACCGCGTTGAGATCGCGGCGGAAGGCCGCGAGGTCGTCCTGCAGGCGCTCGGCGATGACGGCCGCTGTCGCGCGATGCCAGCGCAGCGCGGCGTCGCTGTCGGCGTGGGCGCTCGTGTACAGCGGCCAGCGCTTCCGGATTCCTCCCTTGTTGGTGAAGAAGTACTCGGTGATCCCGTCGACGACGAGCCGGATCTCGCGGGCGGCGATTCCGGGCGGCACATGGCCCGGGAGGAGCCGGCGCAGGTCGGCCGCGAACAGACGGTATCGCGGGTGGCGGATCGGCCCGGTGCCGAGGAACCGTTCGAGCCCACGGCCGCTCGACTCGATGGACGCCGAGAACCGGCCGAGCGTCGACACGGCCATCGCCGACGGCGTGAGCTCACGCGGCGTGGGCCGGACCGCGCGATCGAGCACCGGTCCGGCCACGAGCCGTCTGTCGAGCAGCCGCCGCAGCCCCTCGCGGAGGCGGAACTCGCCGAGCTCCGCGAACACGAGCGCGACGGTCTCGTCCTCGCGCGCGATTGCGCGACAGATGCGCAGCGTGCGATCGAGCGCCTCGTCGGTCAGCCGCAGCGCCTCGGTCTCGTCGGCCATGCCGAAGCCCGGATCGAGCCCGGCCTCCAGCGGGAACTCGCGCAGCAGCGACAGACAGAAGGCGTCGATGGTGCTGATCGAGACCTCGTGCAGCCGCTCGCTCAGCGCCCGCCAGCGCCGCTCGTCGATCTCGCCGATGGCGGCGGCCGCGCGCAGCGTGGCGAGAATCCGCTCGCGCATCTCGGCGGCCGCCTTGCGCGTGAAGGTGATGGCGAGGACGTTCCGCGGCTCGACCCCCGCGCGCACGAGATTCACGTACCGATCGACCAGCACGCGCGTCTTGCCCGTGCCGGCCGATGCCTCCAGCACGACGTTCAGGCGCGGGTCGACCGCGGCGACGCGATCCGCGACGTCGACGGGCGCGGATACCGCGTCCTGGCGCGGCGGCGCCGGGTCATCGAACGGCAGGCGCGGCGCTCTCGGGCTCGACATAATCCTTCCGGCACACGCCGGCGTACGCGCACGTGGCACAGAGACTTCGCGTGCGCGGCCAGGGGGGAAACCGGCCGGCGACGATGGCGTCCGTGATGCCGACGACCTGGGCCTCGGCCTCGGCGAGCACGTCGTCGATTTCGTCGGCGCGCTTCGCCAGCGGCACCACGGGCTGCTCGCCGCGGAACACCACGTAGGCCGCTTCGGCGACCTGCCACTGCCGGCCGCGATGGCCGTCCAGCTGCTGGCGCGCGCACGTCGCGTACAGCGCGATCTGGAGCGTCGTCGCCGGACGGGACGACTTGTAGTCCACGATCCTGAACGTGCCGTCCTCGAGCAGATCGATCCGATCCGCGATGCCGCGGATGGCGATCTCCCGGTCCCCGTCCGGACCGCGAAACCGGTAGACACCGTCGACCGGATGCTCCAGCCGCCGCTCGATGACGCGCACCGGCCGCTCCGCCTCCATGCGCAGGACCACGTCGACGATGCCGGCGGCGACGGGTGAGCCCAGCAGGCGGGTCCGCTCGAGCGCGGCTTCGCTCGGCGGAAGCGTCGCCAGCCGCGTCTCGGCAACCTCGAATGCGAGCGTCCGCGCCTCGTCGAGGCGGTCGGGAGTCACGGTGCCGCCCCCGCGCGCCTCCCACGCTTCGAAGAACGCCTGGAAGAACTCGTGCTGGAAGCGGCCGCGCTCGAGCGGACTCATTCCGTCCTGCTCGGGCCGCTCCTCGGGGAGCCGCAGCACGTAACGAGCGAAGAACCGGAAGGGGCACTGCGCGTACATGTCGAGCGCGCTGACGCTGCGCGGCCGCAGCGGGACGCCGGAGGTCGTGCCATGGAACTCCGGACGGCGCGCGTCGGGGCGGCCCGCCCGGTGCGCGGCCCACTCACGCACGCCGGGCGGCAGCACGTCGAGCGGCACGGGCCGCTGCCCCAGCGCCTCATCGCGGAAGACGGGCGTGTCCGGAACGTCGATCGGCACCGGGGTCAGCGCCGCGCGCGGGATGTCGTCCACGAGGATCGAGGTCTCGACGAGCGCGTCCTCCTCGAGCGTGAACGTGGCAACCGACACGGCGCGCCGCGCCGACTGGAGCAGATCGACGAACCCGGCGCGTGCGCGCGCGAGCGGGTCGGTCTCCTCGCCCGGCCAGCCGAGCGCCTTGAGCAGCGCAGGCGAATAGAAGATGTTCCGCGCGCTCCGGCCGGGCCACTCGCCGTCGACGAGTCCCACGAGGTGCAGGATGTCGAACTCGCCGAACTGGGCGGCCGCGGCATCGAGCAGCTGCACGCCTCCCGGCTCGCCCATCTCCGGCGCGAAGGTCTGCCCTTCGATCCAGCGCCGGATTTCCGACGAGAGATCGCCCAGATCCCAGAGCAGATCGTGATGTTTCCGGTGCGCGTCGGCCACATCGGCCAGCAGCTCCAGCACCGCGCTCTGGGCGCGCAGCAGCGGCGCCCGGATCGGATCGTCGTCCCGGATCGGCCGACGGTGGGCGATGACGAACTCGCGCAGTCTCGTCAGCTGGAGACTGGCCGGCGCCTGATCGAGCAGCGGCGCGAGGGTCCGCACGATCGCCGCCGCCGCCCGTGCGGCCCGTGCGGCGACGGAGGCGTCCCAGGCCGCGTATCTGGACCGCGATCGCCCGTCGAGCCAGTCGCGCGCCAGCTCCTCCAGCCGGCCGGCATCGCCGCCGTGGTCGGTCTCCTGCAGCGCCGCGTCCAGCGCCTGCACGTCGGCACGCGTGACGTCGGCGCCCTCGTGTGCGAACCGGAAATGCGGCGACGCGAGCAGAGCGACCAGCGCCGTGCGGCTGAAACGGGCGCTTGCGCACGTGAGCACGAGATCGAGAGCCGCCGCAAACGGCTCGGCGGCCAGGGGCAGGGCGTCGCGCGCATGGAGCGGCACACCGCCGGAGGCAAAGACCGACCCGGCCAGGTACACGTACGGCAGCGGCCGCTCGAACACCACACCGACGCGCGACAGCGGCGCGGCAAGCTCCTTATCGAACCGCGACGCCCGGATGCGCCGTACGAGATCGCGGAGCTCCTCCTCCCGATCGCGGCTGCGGAAGACCAGCCCGCCGCTGCCGGCGGGGACCATCAGGCGCGGCGCCTCGAAGACATCCGGGGGTGCAACGTGCACGACCTCCAGACCGGGCAGCACCTCGTGCAACCGCTCGTACAGTCCCGCCGCGAGCTGCGCCTCGGTGGCGACCAGCTCGACGGCCTCCAGGCCCGGCAGCAGTGAGAGCAGATCGAAGTCGGCGCTCCAGAGTCCGTCCGGATCGCGCGGCGCATCGTGCACGGCGACGATCAGCCGCGCATACGGGCGCGCCAGGCCCTGTTCCAGCAGCCAGTCGCGCAGCCCGTGTTCGTCGACGGCGCCGGTGCGCGCCAGGCCGGCCTCGTACCCGCGGAACGTCGCCGCGAGAAACCGGCTCTGCCGCAGCATGCGCTCCGCCCCGACGTCGTCGTCCGACTCGGCCTCGGCCTCGAGCCGCTCGACGACCAGCCGCTCGAAATGGTCGAGGGTCTGTCGCTGCCGCCGGATCGCGTCGTAGAGCGAGACGATCTCGCCGACGAGCCCCGCCCTGAGCTGGAACGGTGGCGTGGCCCCTTCGGTGATGGCGGCGTGCGCGGCGGCCTTCATCAGCACGTCGCGCTCGCAGGCGCCGAGCCGCCGCGGCGGGCTCTCGGCCCGCTCGTAGAGGCGATCGTAGAGATCGCGCCGGGCCAGCAGGTCGGGCAGCACCGCGGCTTCGCCAGGCTCGAGCTGCTGCTCGATGGTTCGCTGGAGCTGCAGCGCGGCGGATCGGGTGGGAACCAGGACCGCCGTCGCGCGCGCCGCGGGGAGATCGCGAAGCGGCATCAGCGCGAGCAGGGTCTGCCTGAGCGCGGCCAGCGTCGGCGCGCGGTGCAGGCGAATGGTCCGGGGCGTCACAGGGAGGGCGGCGCCAGCGCCTGCGCGAGCTCCTCGCGGGCGCGCGCGATCAGCATGAGCGCGCCGGCCGCCGCCGAGGATGCCTGCCACGCCCGGTCCATCGCGCCGCGTGCGACGGCGTCGCGACGGCCGTCCACGGCCTGTCCGGCAAGCTGTGCCGCGCTGACCAGCAGCGCGTGAATGGAGGCGACATCGGGAGGAGGCACGACGGCATGCAGGGCGCGCATCGCCTCGGCCGCGCGCCGCGCGAGCCGGTCGAGAACGGGGGCGGCCGGCCCTGCGAGCCGCTTGATGTCGTCCAGCCCTCCCGACATGAGCTGCAGCTCCTCCATCGGCCCGCGCACGCGGCGCTGGTACGCGACGACGACCGTCCGGCGCAGGGCCCACTGGTCGCGCGCGAGCCGCAGCCGCCGGGCCGCGTCGAGCTCCTCCTGGATGGCGGCGATGATTGCCGCGGCCTGGCGCGGCCGTCGCCGTCCGAGCGCCGCATCGCGCTCGCGGACGTCATCGAGCACGCGCTCGACACCGCGGACGTCCGCACGCTCCGCGCGGGCGCGCGCCCGGCTCGTCGCCGCGGCGGCCAGACCGGCATAGGCCCGATCCGTCGAGCGCTCCTCGTCAATCCGCGCCGCGATCGCCGGCGCGAGCCGCGCGTGCAGCTCCGGCGTCACTGCCGACGTCCCGTTCGACAGCACGCGCTGTACGGCGTCGAGCAGCGTCAGGCGCTCCGTGGCGTCCGCCGCGAGCTCGGCGACCCGGAACGCAGCCGCCACCGACTCGTCCGCCGTGGGCGCGGGCAGCAGCGGCACCGCCGGCGGCGGTCCCGTCTGCGCCGCGAACGCCAGATCGAACGACTGCGCCCCGGCGGCCGCGCGCAGATCCGAGATCGCCTCGTCCACCAGCAGCAGGATCTGCTGCACGTCGCCGGCGCGATAGTTGTGATGCAGGGCGGGCCAGCGCGCGAGCCGCTGCCTGGCATCGAGCGCGATCGCGAGGCGGCGGGCATTGTCCTCCGTGAACGCGATCTCGTTCAGCAGGCCCGCGATTTCGACGCTCAGCTCGGTGAAATCCCGCTCGCCGCGCGTGCGCGCGTACCGCTCGGCGCGCAGCGCCGCGGCGTACTCCTCCGTACGCGTCCAGTTCACGACCTCGTCCGGCAGCGACACGAGCGTGGTCTCGCTGCCGAGCGGCATCGAGCACACGACACGTCCCTCCACGCGGACGTACTCCGCCTGGCAGGCGACCGCGGTGCCGTCGTGCAGGAACAGCCGGAAGAGTTGCGCGTTGGGGTCGTCCGCGGCGTACACCGGCGGGCACAGCACGCCGGCGCAGCACGCCGCAGCCAGCACCGCGCGCCACGGAATCGCGGCGGATGTTGCGGGCACGTTACCTCAGCAGCCTAGTGGCACGTCGGGCAGCGGTCAAGAACCGATCGCCTTCCCGTTGGCTCCAATCACCCCCGCCCGCGGGACGTCCAGGGCCGCGCGCCACGAGCGGGGCACCATGTGGGGCCTGCCTGCCGACGGCGCGCGATCGCCCCCTGTGGAAAACGTGTGGATGCCAGGTGGATTGGCTGTGGAGTACGTGTCGGCCACGAAAAAAGATCGCCGCAAGTACCGAACGTTCGAGAGGATCGATGCGAGCGTCTCCCGTCTTCGCGTCTCCCTTCGCTTGATCCCCCCGGGGTGGTGCCTAGAATGGCAATGCTTTGCTCCACACGAGAGGCGCTGTCACGTCGTGTCATCCCGCAAACTCCCCAGCGTGCACCGGTACGAGGAAACCATCAATGGACGGCTCTATCGCATCGAGGTCGCCGCTGTGGCGCGCGACCGGTGGCGGGCCAATCTCCTGCGGGCGCCGGGCGTCCCCGGCGCACTGATGCCCTTCTACGGGCCGACGCCGGACGATGCGGCGCGGCAGTTGAGCCGGTGGCTCGCGCTGGCGCATTCCAAGGCGGGGCGCAGCCAGGCGTAAGATCGCCGCGTGCGCCAGAAGGTCATCGCCTGGAGCGCCGGCACGGCCGCCTGCCTGGCCGCGCTCTGCACGTTCGTCGTCGAAGCCAGCCTTCCGCGCGTCCGGCTCATCGCCACCGGCGGCACGATTGCCAATCACGCCGCCGGCAGGCTCGACGCGGAGGCGCTCGTCAGGACGACGCCGGGCATCCGGTCGCACGCGGAGGTCGACACCGAGACCTTCGCGAGCACGGCCAGCCTCGGGCTGACCCTCGACGACTGGATCCGGCTCGGACGGCGGGTGGCGGCGGCCTTCGACGATCCCCGGCTGTCCGCCGTCGTCGTCACCACTGGCACCGACACGCTCGAGGAACTGGCCTGGTTCCTCGACCTCACCACGCCGGACGAGCGCCCGGTCGTCGTGACCGGCGCGATTCGGCGCCCGTCGGAGCCTGACGCCGACGGTCCGGGCAACCTGCGCGACGCGATGGCCGTTGCCGCGAGTCCCGGCGCGCGCGGGCGGGGAACGCTCGTCGTCATGCACGGCCTGGTCCTGTCGGCGCGGCGCGCGCGGAAGGCGCACGTGACCGTACCCGGCGCGTTCGACGCGCCCGGCGAAGGACCGGTGGCGGCCATCGAGGGCGGCGTGGTCAGCTTCGCGACGCGGGGCACACCGCGCGCACCTGTTCCCTTCGACGTCAGGCGGCTCGGCCAGCTCCCGCGCGTCGACATCCTGCTCACCTACCAGGACGCGCCCGGCGATCTGATCGCGTCGGCGGTCCGGGCCGGCGCCCGGGGACTCGTGCTGGCCTCGGCAGGCCGCGGATCGCTGACGCCCGCCCAGATGGATGCCGTCGCGGCGGCCCAGCGGCGCGGAGTCGTTGCCGTCGCGTCGTCGCGCATGCCGGCCGCGGCGCTCACCGAGGTCGACGTGGCAGGGATCGTTCCCTCGGGCGTGCTCGCGCCCGTGAAGGCACGCGTGCTGCTGATGCTGGCGCTGTCGCAGGGATTGAGCCGCGACGAGATCGCGGCGCTGTTCGCGCGCTACGGGGCGTGACGCACGGAGGGGCGTCCGGATGACGGGACGGTCAGCGCCGGGCGGGATCGAGCAGCCGCCACGCGGCCGGCATCACCGCGCCGGCGACGCACACCTTGAACAGGTCCGCGACGACGAAGGGGTAGAAACCGGCGGCGAGCGCCGCCTGAAGGGACCGGGCGTCGCTGCCGGGCGCGAACAGGGTGAGCCACGCCACGCCGCCGGCGAACACGATCGCGAGCCCGGCCGCCATGGCCAGCACCGACGTGACGTACCGGCGATCGAATCCACGGCGCGCCAGCCAGCCCGTCGTGAAGGCCGCGAGCGGATAGCTCATGAGATAGCCGCCGGTCGGTCCGAGCAGCCGCGCAACCCCCTGCGGCAGATCGGGCGCGAAGGCGAAGACCGGCAGCCCCGCCGCGCCGGCCGTGAGATACAGCACCTGGCTGAGCAGCCCGAGCTCGGGGCCGAGCACCGCCGCACCCAGGAGCACGACCATCGGCTGCAGCGTGAACGGCACCGGGGTGAACGGCAGCGGCACGCTCACCTGCGAGGACGCGGCGGTGAGCAGGGCGACGAAGAGCGTGGCCCCGATGCGGATCGGCAGCGCGGATCCCGCGGCGCCGGCGAGCGCGCGGTCCATCATCGTCGCGGTACGGGACACGGCGGGCATAACGGGGCAGAATTCTAGCGTATGCCCACAGCCCTGACAATCGCCGGCAGTGACTCCGGAGGCGGCGCCGGCATCCAGGCCGACCTCAAGACCTTCGCCGCACTCGGCGTGTACGGCACGTCCGCGATCACCGCGCTCACCGCCCAGAACACCCGCCGCGTGACGGCCGTGCACGATATCGAGCCCGGGTTCGTCGGCGAGCAGATCGAGGCGGTCGCGTCCGACATCGCGATCGAGGCCGTCAAGACCGGGATGCTCGCCAACGCGCTGGTCGTCCAGGCGGTCGTCGACGCCCTGACCCGGCTGAACCTGCCCCGTCCCGTCGTGGACCCCGTGATGATCGCCAAGAGCGGCGACGAGCTGCTCACATCGGATGCGGTCGACGCCGTCAGGCGGCGGCTCCTCCCTCTCGCCGCGGTGGTCACGCCGAACCGGATGGAGGCCGAGGTGCTGACCGGCCGTCCGGTCCGGACGCGGGCCGAAGCGCGCGAGGCGGCACGCGCGCTGGTCGATCTCGGCGCGGGCGCCGCCGTGGTGAAGGGCGGGCACTTCGACGAGCCCGAGGTGGTCGATCTGCTGTTCGACGGCCGCGATTACTCCGAGTTCCGCCACCCGCGCCAGGACACCCGGCACACCCACGGCACCGGATGCACGTTCGCGGCGGCAATTGCGGCCCATCTCGCGCTCGGCCGCCCGCTCGCCGAGGCGGTGGCGCGCAGCGTCGAGTACGTCGCGGGCGCCATCCGCCACGGACTGCCCATCGGCCACGGACACGGCCCCGTGGACCACTTCTGGTCGCACCGCGGCTGAGCGGGAACGCCCCGGCGACACGGCGGCGGGCCTCATCCCCGTATACTTGGCCCATGCGGGTGGCGCCGTTCGCAATCGTCAGCGGGCCGCTGTCGCTGGATGCGCTGCATGCAGCGGTTGCGACGCTGGTCGACACGCCGGGCGCGATCGTCCACTTCCTGGGCGTCGTGCGGGGCCGGAATCTGGGCCGGGCGGTACGGTTCCTGGAGTACGAGGCGTACGAACCGCTCGCGGTGAAGGCGTTCGCGCGCATCGAGAACGAGGCGCGCGAGCTGTGGGCCGACGCCAGGCTCGGCATCCATCACCGCGTCGGGCGCGTCGCGGTCGGGGAGGCGAGCATCGCCATCGTCGCCGCTTCACCCCACCGCGCCGACGCGTACGCCGCCTCGCGTTACGCCATCGAACGGGTGAAGCAGATCGCGCCAATCTGGAAGCACGAGCACTTCGAGGGGGGCGAGGTCTGGATCGAAGGGGCGTCCGCGCGGCCGGAAGACGAGGACGCGCGCGCCGAAGCACGGAGGCGGGCATGCGCGTGACGGTGCGATTGTTCGCGCGGCTGCGGGAAATCGCCGGCGCGGCGGAGCTGGAGCGCGACGTGCCGGCGGATGCCACGCTGGCCGGCGTCTGGGAGCAGCTTGCGGCCGAATTCCCGGCCATGGCCCCCTATCGGGCGTCGATCTCCGCGGCCGTCAACGCCGACTACGCGCGGATGTCGGCGCGCGTGTCGGACGGCGACGAGGTCGCGTTCCTGCCGCCTGTCTCGGGAGGCTAGCTCCCCGCCAGAGGGCCGGCACACCGATCCGCATCACACGTCCCGCGTCCGCCCGCAGCGCGACGCCGCTGCTACGATATCCGCTGATGATCGACAAACTGAAAGCCGTCGAAGCGCGCTACGACGAACTGCTCGCGCTCATCGCCGATCCGGCCGTGCAGGCCGACGCCGCGAAATACCGCGAGCACGCCAAGGCCATCTCCGACCTCGAGCCGCTCATCGGGAAGTACCGCGAGTTCAAGGCCGTCGACCAGCAGCTGCAGGAGGCGCAGGAGCTGGCCCGCGGCGGCGACGCCGAGATGGCCGCGCTGGCGCGCGACGAGCTGCGGACGCTCGAGCCGCGGCGGGAGGCGCTCGTCGACGAGCTGAAGCTCCTCCTGCTGCCGAAGGATCCGAACGACGAGAAGAACGTGCTGCTCGAGATCCGCGCCGGCACCGGCGGCGACGAGGCCGCCCTGTTCGCGGCCGAGCTGTTCCGGATGTACAGCCGGTTCTGCGAGCGGCGCGGCTGGAAGCTCGAGCTGATGTCGCTCAGCGAAACCGGCATCGGAGGCATCAAGGAGGTGATCGCCTCGATCGAGGGGCGCGGGGCCTACAGCCAGCTCCGGTACGAGAGCGGCGTGCACCGCGTGCAGCGCGTCCCCGAAACCGAGGCCAGCGGCCGCATCCACACCTCGACCGCCACGGTCGCGGTGCTGCCGGAAGCCGAGGACGTCGACATCCAGATCAACGAGAAGGATCTGCGAATCGACACGTTCTGCTCGAGCGGTCCCGGCGGCCAGAGCGTCAACACCACCTACTCGGCCGTGCGCATCACGCACATCCCGACGGGCCTCGTCGTGTCGCAGCAGGACGAGAAGTCGCAGATCAAGAACCGCCAGAAGGCGATGAAGGTCCTCCGCGCGCGCCTCTACGAGATCGAGCTGCGCAAGCAGCAGGAGGCGATCGCCCGCGACCGCCGCAGCCAGGTGGGCACGGGCGAGCGCTCCGAGAAGATCCGGACCTACAACGTCCCGCAGAGCCGGATCACCGACCACCGGATCAACTTCACGACGCACCAGCTCGACGGCGTGCTCGAGGGGGATCTCGACGAGTTGATCGAGGCGCTGTCCTCGCACTACACGGCCGAGCGACTCAAGGAGGCCACCGAGCTGGAGCGGCCCGGGCAGCCGATCGGCTGACCGCCCACGACGCCCGATCGGCGGGCGCTCACCGATGGCACCGACGCTCTTCCAGCTCGTCGTCGCGGCACGCGAGCGGTTCGTCCGAGCAGGCATTCCTCCGGATCAGGCCGCCATCGACGCCGAGGTGCTCGCGCGGCACCTGCTCGGGTGGGATCGCGCGACGTATCTGATGCGGCGCGACGAGCCGGCATCGGGTGCGGATCGCGCGCGCTACGACGCGCTCGTCGAGCGCCGGGCCCGCCGGGAGCCGGTGGCCTACATCACCGGCAGCCGCGAGTTCTGGGGACGCGAGTTCGTCGTCTCGCCGGCGGTGCTCGTCCCGAGGCCGGAAACGGAACTGCTGGTGGAGGCCGTGCTCGCCCGGCTCGGCGACCGGACGCGCGCCTGGCGCGTCGCCGACGTCGGTACCGGCAGCGGCTGCCTGGCCGTGACCCTCGCCGCGGAACTCCCCGCGGCGGTCGTCGTGGCCACCGACGTCTCGGGTGCGGCTCTGCAGATCGCCCGGACGAATGCCGTGCGGCATGGCGTCGACGGACGGATCCTGACCGTGCAGACCTCGCTGCTCACCGGCATCAACGGTCCCTTCGACGTCGTGGCCGCGAACCTGCCCTACATCCCGTCCCCCTGCGCCGGAACGCTCTCGCCGGACGTGCGCGACTACGAGCCGCACGAGGCGCTGTTCGGCCCGGGCGAGGACGGACTCGACACGATCCGCGGGCTGCTGACGCAGGCGGCGTCGCGCCTGGCACCGGACGGGCTGCTCTTCCTCGAATTCGGCTTCGGTCAGGGCGAGGCGATGCGCGCGGAGCTTGCCCGCACGCCGCTGCGGCTGATTGACGTGCTGCGCGACCTGCAGGGCCACGAGCGGACGCTCGTCGCCGCCCTCAGCGGGTGAGATACGGCCAGGGAAGCTCGTCGACCGGACCCGCAGGCGGATGGAAGAGAACCGGGTCCACCGGTCCGATCACGATGTCGTGGTGCTCGCGCGACATCGGCGGGTCCGGATAGTGCTCGACGAGAGCGAAGAGGTCCAGGGCCGGCGCGCGCAGCAGCACTGCGCCCGACGGCGTCAGCTCGCGACGCAGCTCCAATCCCTCGACCCGTTGCGTCACCGGCAGCAGATCGGGTCGTGGGCCGGGCGGCGTTCGCGGCTCGAGCAGCCTGAGGGGCTGCGCGCTCCAGGAGCCGCTCGAGTAGCCGTAATAGCGGTTCTCCGCGATGTTCTCGATCGCGACGAAGCGCAGCGTGCCGTCCGGTTCCCTCGTCTCGCGGCGCGTCGATCCGTCGCGCCCGCGATAGAAGGCTCCTGTCGCCTCGACGCGCCCGTCGCGGATCTGGCGGAACCCGGCGCGGAACTCCACCCAGCCCTGCACGTGCACCGCAGGGGCCGGCAACGGTGCCGGCTCGCGCGAGACCCGCGCCACCGCGATGCCGGCCGCAGCGGCGCCCGCGAGGACACCAACCGTGAGCAGCCGGCTCATCGAATCATCCCGGAGGCCAGCCCAGGGGCCGGCCCGCGAGCAGGTGCAGGTGGATGTGGAAGACGGTCTGCCCCGCGTCGGCGTGGCAGTTCAGGACCGTGCGATAGCCTCTCTCCCGATAGCCGTGCTCGGCGGCGATCGCCGCAGCCCGGCGCAGGATGCGCCCGATGAGCGCGTCGTGCTCCGGCGCGAGGTCGTTCGTTGTCGCGATATGCGCCTTCGGAACGATCAGCACGTGCAGCGGCGCCTGCGGGTTGATGTCGTTGAACGCCAGCAGTTCGCCGTCCTCGAACACCTTGGACGCCGGAACCTCGCCGGCGACGATCCGGCAGAAGAGGCAGGACATGGCGACGATTATAGAGTCGACCCGGTCCTGATCGTCGTCAGCAGGTACTGGCCGCGTCCGGCGGCCGGATCGAACCGGAAATCCACCACCCGGTAGCCCCGACCAAGATAGTGGGTGAACAGCCGGCGGGTCTGCAGCCGCCACTCGCGCGCCGCGTCCGGTGCCTGCGTCAGCATCGCCGTGAAGTCGCCGGGGATGTCGGCGGCGATCCGCGGTTCCTCCCGGCCGAGCTCGACGTCGACGCACCGCAGGACATCGGCTCCCTCCGTGCGTGTCACGACCGGCGCCGACGCCGCCTCCGCCGAGACGACCGGCAGACCGGCGGGCGCGATCCGCCGCTGCACGTGCGGCCGGCGGATCCACCACTGGCATATGAACCGGTCGGTCGGCAGCCCGCCATGCAGCGGGCTCGTCGACTCGCCGTAGACGTTCTCCTCGTACTCCTCGACGATGACGCCGAGGCGGGAGAAGTTCAGATGGGCGTTGCGGGCCTGCAGCGGATCGAACGTCCACTCGATCAGGTCGAGCCCCAGTGCGAGCACCCGGTCGCGCTGGGCGAGCTTCAGCCGGCGCCCCAGCCCGGTGCCCCGATGGTCCGGGTGCACGCCGAGCATGTGCGACCAGTGGGAGAGCTGCGGCGCGTCACCCGCGGCTGCGGGGCGACACGCCGGAAACGAGTACACGAACCCGGCAAGCCGCGATCCGTCGCGGGCGCCCACGAGCACGCCGCCCCTGCGCAGGGACGCCACCATCATCGGCACCGAGACGAGATCGATCGGTCCCCAGATCTCCGCTTCGAGCCGCTCCACGTCGTGGAGCTCCTCGAGCCGCGTCAGGTCCTCGAACACCAGCGTTCCGGAAACAGTCATGTCACAGGAGCGGCAGCAGTTCCTCGAGCGAGTGGATCACGGGCACGCCGGCCTCTACCCTGCCGTGGTGCTCGGGGGCTCCGCGCCGCACGAGCACCGCGCGCATGCCGGCCCCGAGCGCGCCGGCGATGTCCTGTCCGACGCTGTCGCCGACCATCATCGTCTCGCCGGGCGCCGCGCCGACGAGCTGCAGCGCCGCCTCGAAGATGCTCGGATGCGGCTTCAGATAGCCATGCTGGGACGAGGAGACGGCCGCGCTGATGAGGCCGTTCAGCTCGAAGTGACTCTGGAACGAGGTCAGGCAGCGGTGGCTGTTGGAAATCAGCCCGATGCGGATGCCGCGGCCGGCAATCGCGCGCAGCGTCGCGGGCACGTCCGAGTACATCTCGAAGTGGTCGTTGGCCGCCCACTCGTCGTAGATCTCGATCGCGCAGCGCTGCACGCCCGGACCGCTGCCGCCCATCGCCTCGATGATCCGGGCGGTATAGCGGTGGAAGATCGCGGCGTCGTAGATGTCCCCCTGCGCCGCGTCGAGTACAGGCGCGGCGAGCCGGACCGCCTCCTCGAAGCGCGCACGATCCAGGCTCAGCCCGTGCCGCTCGCCGAACCGGCAGTAGCCTTCGCCCCGGAACGTCGGCCCGGGATAGATCAGCGTGAAATCGACGTCGAAGAAAACCGCAGCGGTCACGATGCCTGGTCCGGACGCCCGTCCGGCGGCCCGGCCACGACGACGGCGGCGCGCTCGGGCGCCAGGAACGCGCGCGCCACGGCGGCCACCTCGTCCCGCGACACCGCCGCGATCAGGCCGGGCAGTCTGGCATCGTAATCCAGTCCGAGACCGAAGACATCGGCCGAGTGCAGGAAGCTCGCGATCCCGCCATTCGTCTCGAGCATCCGCGGCATCGAGCCGATCAGATAGCGCCTGGCGTCCGCGAGCTCCTGCTCCGTGACGCCGTCGGCGGCCATCCGCGCGATCTCCTCGTCGATCGACGCGATCGCGCGGCGCACGTTCGCCGGGCTCACCCCCGCCCGGACCACCAGCGGACCGGGCGCGACATTGGCGTCGAATGCGCTGTAGACGTAGTACGCCATGCCCTGCCGCTCGCGGATGCTGTCTCCCAGACGGCCGCCGAGCCCGTACTGCCCGAGGATGTTGTTCAGGACGAGGAATGCGTAGTACCGCGGGTCGGGTCGGGCGATGCTGACGAACCCGTAGGCGATGTCGCTCTGCGACTTCCCCGGCATGTCGATGGTGCGCTCGACCCGTGTGTCCGGCGGCACGACGGGCGGCGGCTCCAGCGATTCACCTCCCGGCACGTCCCAGTCGCCGAATGCCGTCGACGCCAGATCGATGGCCCGCTCCGCCTCGACGTCGCCGACCAGCACGAGCCGGAGCCCGGCCGCCCCGACGTGCGCCGCGTGGAAGTCGACGAGCGCGTCGCGCTCGATGCGCTCGACCGACGCGACAGTGCCCTTCACCGGGCGTCCGTACGGATGGGCCGGATAGAGGAGCGCCATCAGCGCGTTCGTCGCAACCGAGGCGGGCGTGTCCTCATCCTGCCGCAGCGACGTGATGAGCGAGGTCCGCCGCCGCTCGACCTGCTCGGCCGGAAACACCGGCCGCCGCAGCACGTCGGCGACGAGTTCGAGCACGGACCCGAGATCCTCCGACAGGCACGTGAAGCCGAACGTCAGGTGATGCCGCGTGGTGCCGAGGGACAGTGAGACACCGAACCCGTCGAACGCCTCGGCGAGCGCCTCGCTCGAGCGGGTCGCCGTGCCGCGGTCCAGCGTCCGCGCGGTGAGCGACGCCAGCCCCTGCAACGGGTCGGGATCGAACCCCGCGCCGGCCGGAACCGATCCGTAAACGGTCACGGCCGGGTGCGTCGGCGTCTGGCGCGCGATGACGGTCGCGCCGTTGTCGAGCCGCTGCTGCAGCGGCGCCAGTCCCCCCGCCGCGCCGCTCACGAAGCCGCCTCGCCGGATTCCGGGACGAACCAGCCGACGGTCCGGCGCGCCGGCGCCAGGCGCGTACGCGCGACCCGCGCGACGTCCTCCGGCGTCACCGCCGCCAGCCGCGGCGCCAGCGACGTGTAGACCTCGACGTCCGCGATGGTGTGGAAATAGCCGATCTGGTGGGCGATGCTGGTCACGCTGTCCGCCTCGAAGACCAGACGCGCCTTCAGCTGGTGCCGAGCGCGATCGAACTCCGCGCGCGTCAGCCCGTCCGCGCGGACCGCCTCGATCGCGTCGTGCGCCGCCGCCTCCAGCGCCTCCGGCGACGCACCCTCGGCGGCCGTGCACGAGACGGTGTACAGGAACGGGTCCTCCGTCGGCAGCAGCGCGCCGAACACCGACGCGGCCAGCCCGCGCTCCACCAGCGCGCGATACAGGCGGGTGCTGCGCTGCGGCGGGTTCCGGAACGATGACCAGAGGTTCAGCCCCTTGGCCCCCGTCAGCGCGGCGTCGAGCACGAGCATCGGGTAGAAGTCCGGGTCGGTCACCGCCGGCGCGTGCCAGGCCAGCTTCAGATACGCCGTCGTGCCCGGCCGCTCGACCCGCACGCGGCGCTCGCCGGTCTGCGGCGGCTCGACGGTCCGCACGCGCTTCGGCAACGGCCCGTCGGCAATCCCGCCGAACGCCCGCTCCGCGCGCCGCAGCGCGTCATCCGCATCGACGTCGCCGACGATGACCAGCGCCGCGTTGCTGGGGACGTACCACGACCGGTAGAACTCGTACAGATCGTCGCGCGTCATCGCTTCGAGGTCGCTCAACCATCCGATGGTCGGATGGTGATACCCGTGTGCCTTGAAGGCCGCCGCGGTGACCTCGAGGTCCAGGAGCTGCTCGGGGTCGTTCTCCCCTCCCTGGAGCTCCGAGATGATGACGGTGCGCTCCGACTCGACGTCGTCGGGGTGGTAGAGCCCGTTGGCCATCCGCTCC
The DNA here is from genome assembly GCA_964446605.1 of uncultured Bifidobacteriaceae bacterium. Classification (GTDB taxonomy): domain Bacteria; phylum Acidobacteriota; class Vicinamibacteria; order Vicinamibacterales; family JAENWD01; genus JAENWD01. Next base: position 70,867 of record CAYUPN010000004.1, read on the forward strand.
GACTCGATGAACAGCATCCGGTCGAGCGCGTCGCGGCTCGCGGTCTCCAGGTACGTGGTCTGATCGACCCAGGTGTACCCGTTCCAGCTCCCGCCGAACTGCTCGATGATGCCCTTCACCTGATCGCGCGGGATGTTCGTCGTGCCCTTGAAGTTCATGTGCTCGACGAAGTGCGCGATCCCGGTCTGGCCCCGTCGCTCGTCCTTGGAGCCCACCTTGTACCAGCACCACACCGAAACGAGCGGCGCCGTCCGCATCTCCTGCACGAACACCGTGAGCCCGTTGGCGAGCGTGACGCGGCGCAATGGCGCGGCTGCGACGGACGGGGCGGCAAGCGACATCCGGTCATTATAGCGGTCCGGCCTGTTCGAACCGGAGACAAGCGGGCCTCCGGATCAGCTTGCAATTCTTTGCTGCTCAGCCATTTAGGCGGCATGACCGATGGCCGGGTCCTTGCAGATCTCCGGGAGGAACAAGGAGCGGAGACTCATGGCCAGACTGCCGTCCTGCATCGGCTTCCTCGTGATAGCGGCTGCGCTCGCGCTCCCCGCCGCCGCGCAGTCCAACGCCACCTTCGTGCTGGAGTCAGGCGAACGCATCTCCGGAGAGCTCGTCGAAATGGGCGGGGTCACCGTCGAGGTGAATGGCCGGACCCGGAACTTCAGCCAGGACGAGATTGCCGTCATCGACTTCGTCGGCACCAGCTCGTTCCCCGACAACGAAGTCAACCAGGTCGAGCGCGGCAGCCATCTGCTCGTCCTCCGGAACGGGCGAACGCTGTCGGGCCGTCTGGTCGAGGTGAGCTCCCGGCCGGGCCGGATCACCTTCAATGCCAACGGGGTCTCGCGCGAGTTCCGCGCGAACGACGTGGCCCGCATCTATCTCGCGCGTCCCGAGGGAGCGAGCACCGCTGGATGGAACGACCAGGACGATGAGGAGTCCCGCGGCGCGCGCACGATCCGGGTGCCGGGCGACGCCGGCTGGGTGGATACCGGAATCCGCGTCGTCGAAGGGCAGCGGCTGGTGTTCCGGACGACCGGGGAGATTCGGCTCAGCAACAACGACAACGACGTCGCCGGGCCCGCCGGCGCGCACTCCGGCCGCACGGCCGCCAACGCGCCGCTTCGCCGGGAGGCCGCCGGCGCGCTGATCGGCCGCATCGACAACGGCGAGCCGTTCGGCATCGGCGACCAGCGCACGATCACGGCACCGGCCACGGGCACCCTGCACCTCGCGGTGAACGACGACGTGCTGAACGACAACGTCGGGTCGTTCACGGTCAGGCTGTCGTCGCCGCGCGGCGCCAACCGCCGGCGCTGAGCGCATTTTCCGCCCGACCAGTCCCGCCCCCAACCCGGAGGGAGCCCTCGAGGCCCTCTCCGGGCCCACCTTTCCCGGGTCGATCCGCCCAGGCCGGCCAGCTGCGCTGCAGTACAATTGACAGTTCATATGCCCGACTGGAAGGACACCCTCAACCTCCCGCGAACCGAGTTCCCGATGAAGGCCAATCTGCAGACGGCCGAACCGGAGATGATCGCGGAGTGGGATCGCATCGACCTGTACGGGCAGCTTCGGCGCGCGCGTGCCGGCGCGCCCACATTCGTCCTTCATGACGGCCCGCCGTACGCCAACGGCCAGATTCACCTGGGCACCGCGCTCAACAAGATCCTGAAGGACCTGGTCGTCAAGTCGAAGTCGATGGCCGGCTTCGACGCGCCGTACGTGCCCGGCTACGACTGCCACGGCCTGCCGATCGAACTGAAGGTGGACCGGGAGCTCGGCCCACGGAAGCGGAAGATGTCGACGGCGGACTTCCGCCGCGCCTGCCGCGCCTACGCGGAGCGCTTCATCGGCGTCATGACCGACGAGTTCTCGCGGCTCGGCGTCTTCGGCGACTGGAAGCACCCGTATCTGACGATGAACTTCCGGTACCAGGCCGCCATCGCGCGGGCGCTGGGACGCTGCGTGGAGCGGGGCATCGTCTACAAGGGCAAGAAGCCGGTGCACTGGTGCATCCACTGCCGCACCGCGCTCGCGGAAGCGGAAGTCGAGTACGAGCCGCACACGTCGCCGTCCGTCTACGTCGAGTTCCCGCTCGCCGCCGACAGCGCGGCGCGGCTGGCCGCCCGCGTTCCGTCGCTCGCCGGGCGCGAGCTCGGCGTGCTCGTCTGGACGACGACCCCCTGGACGATTCCGTCCAACCTCGCCGTGGCGTTCCACCCCGAGTTCGGCTACGGCGTGTACGAATACGACGGGCGCGCGGTGATCATCGCCGAGGCGCTGGTCGAACGGGTGGCGGCCGCGGTGTCCCGGCCGCTGGGCGATCCGATCGCGCGCCTGACGGGGGCGGAGCTGGAGGGGCTCGAGTTCCGTCACCCGCTCTACGACCGCCCCTCACCGGCCGTGCTGGCCGACTACGTCACGCTCGAACAGGGCACGGGCGCGGTGCACACCGCTCCCGGCCACGGCGCCGACGACTTCGCCACCGGCGTGAAGTACGGGCTCGACATCTACGCCCCCGTCGGTCCGGACGGCCGCTTCACCGACGACGTGGGACTGTTCGCGGGGGAGCAGGTCTTCGAAGCCAATCCCGGAGTGATCGAGGCGCTCACCGAGCGCGGGAGGCTGTGGCACTACGAGCCGTACGAGCACACGTACCCGCACTGCTGGCGCTGCCACAACCCGGTGATCTTCCTCGCGACGTCCCAGTGGTTCATCCGCATGAACGGCGACGCCGCGATCCCCGGCGCCGGCGACGGCCCGGCGCGCACCCTGCGCGAGGCGGCGCTGCACGCGATCGACCGCGAGGTCCGCTGGATCCCCGCCTGGGGCCGCGACCGCATCCACAACATGGTCGCCAACCGGCCCGACTGGTGCATCTCGCGCCAGCGCGCCTGGGGCGTCCCGATCCCCGCGCTCGACTGCGCACGGTGCGGCGAGGCCATCCTGACGCCGGCCCTGGTCGAGCAGGCCGCCTCGGTGTTCGACGAGTACGGCGCCGACGCGTGGTACGAGCGTCCCATCGAGGAGTTCGTGCCCACGGGGTTCGCCTGCCCGGGGTGCGGCGGCACGACGTTCGAGCGCGAGACGAACATCCTGGACGTCTGGTTCGACTCCGGCTCGAGCCACGAGGCGGTGCTGCCCTTCCGTGACGAGCTCACCTGGCCGGCGGACCTGTACCTCGAGGGCAGCGACCAGCACCGCGGCTGGTTCCAGAGCTCGCTTCTCGTCGGCCTCGGCACGCGAGGCGCTGCGCCGTACCGCGCCGTCCTCACCCACGGCTTCGTCGTGGACGAGGACGGGCGCAAGATGTCGAAGTCGCTGGGGAACACCATCGAGCCCCAGGAGATCATCGCGAAGAGCGGCGCCGAGATCCTCCGCCTGTGGACGGCCATGGTCGACTACCGGGAGGAAGTCCGCGTCGGCCGCGAGATCCTGGCGCGCGTGGTCGAGGCGTACCGCAAGATCCGGAACACGCTGCGGATCCTCGCCGCCAATCTCTACGATTTCGATCCGGCGCGCGACGCGCTGCCGCCCGAGTCGCTGGAGCCGGTGGATCGGTACATCCTGTCCCGCTACGGCGCGCTCGCCACGGATCTGATCGCCCATTACGAGGCGTACGACTTCCAGGGGGTCGCGCAGGGCCTGAACGCGTTCCTCACCGTCGATCTGAGCGCGTTCTACGTCGACGTCACGAAGGACCGGCTCTACACGCTCGGCGCGCGCTCCACCAGCCGCCGCGCCGCCCAGACCGCCATGTACCGCATGGTCGACGGACTGGCGCGCCTCGTCGCGCCGATTCTGCCGGTGACCGCCGAGCAGCTCTGGAAGGCGCTACCCGGTGAGCGCCCCGCGTCGGTCCATCTGTCGACGTTCCCGGATCGGGCAGAGCTGGCCGGGCTGGTCGACGAGGCGCTGACGGCCGGGTGGCAGCGTCTCCTCGACGTGCGCGACACCGTCAACGTCGAGATCGAGGCGCGGCGCAAGGAGAAGCTGTTCGGCAACTCGCTCGCCGCCCGCGTGACCGTGACGGCCTCGGGCGAGACGCTCGCGCTGCTGCGGCGCTACGAGGCCAGCCTGCCGCTGCTCTTCATCGTCTCGCAGGTGGAGGTGCGCGACGGCGCCGGCGAACCGCTCCGGGTGGAGGCGGTGAAGGCCGAGGGCGTCAAGTGCGAGCGCTGCTGGCGGACGGTGCCGTCGGTCACGGCCGACAGCGGGCGCGAAGGGCTCTGCACCCGCTGCGTCGACGCGCTGGCGGAGCCGGTCGGACGGTGACGCGTCGGCTCGAGCTGGCGATCGTCGCGGGGGTCACCGGGCTCGATCAGGCGACCAAGCTGCTCGTGGCCCGCGAGCTGCCGTTGTACGAGACCATCCCGGTGATTCCGGGGGTCCTGAACCTGACGCACATCCGGAACACCGGCGTCGCGTTCGGGCTGCTCAACGCGACCGAGTTCGCCTACAAGCCGCTGGTGATGATCGTGCTGGCCCTGCTCGCGCTGGCCGGCGTGGCGATCTACTCGGCGCAGCTGCCGCTGGCGCACGTCCGGGCGCGCGGCGGCCTGGCGCTCATCCTCGGCGGCGCGCTCGGCAATCTCGTCGACAGGGCGCGGCAGGGTTACGTCGTCGATTTCGTCGACGTGTACTGGGGCACGTGGCACTTCTGGGCGTTCAACGTCGCGGATGCCGCCATCACCGTCGGCGTCGGGCTCCTCGTCCTCGATCTCTTCCGCCCCGAGTCTTCGGCGGCGCCCGCCGGGGAGGGCACGCGTGTTTCCTGAGCTGTTCAGTCTCGGTCCGGTCACCCTCTACACCTACGGCGTCCTGCTGGCGGTCGCGTATCTCGCGGGACTGCAGCTGGCGATGCGGCGGGCGAAGACGCGCGGCATGGATCCGAACCGCGCCATGGACCTCGGCATCGCGATCATCATCGCCGCGCTGATAGGCGCCAAGCTGCTCCTCGTCCTGGTCGATTTCGACCACTTCCGCGAGAACCCGTCGGAGATCTTCTCGATCGTGCGCTCCGGCGGTGTCTTCTACGGTGGCCTGATCGCGGCTGTTGCCGTGGCGTTCTGGTACATGCGGCGGCACCGGATGCCGCTCTGGACGACCTGCGACGTCTTCGCGCCGGGCATCGCGCTCGGGCATGCCGTCGGGCGCCTCGGGTGCCTGGCCGCCGGTTGCTGCTACGGCCGCCCGACCGACCTGGCCTGGGGCATCACCTTCACGAACCCCGCCGCCAGCGCCAACGTCGGCACGCCGCTCGGCGTGCCGCTGCATCCGACGCAGCTCTACGAGGTCGGGGCGGAGCTCGGCATCCTCGTCCTGCTGCTCGCGACCGAGCGGCGCGGGCGCCCGTTCGCCGGGCGGACGTTCTGGGCCTACATGCTCCTCTACGGCGTGTCGCGGTTCGTGATCGAGTTCTTCCGGGGAGACCCGCGCGGCGTGGTCCTCGACGTCCTCTCGACGTCGCAGTTCATCTCCGTGCTGCTGGTGCCGCTGAGCGTCGCGATGCTCCTCTATCTCGGACGCCGGGGCGAGGTCGCCCCGGCGATCGTGCCGGGGGCCGTCCGGCGCGCCTGAGCCTGCCGTGCCCCGCGTCGAGCTGGAGGTCGCGCCGGAACATGGTGGCGAGCGGCTGGACCGCTATCTCGCCGCCGTCGTGCCCGGCCAGTCGCGCTCGCAGCTCCAGCGGCTGATCGACGGCGGCTTCGTCGAGGTCGCCGGCCGGAGGGCGCGTGCCAACCTCCCGGTCCAGCCCGGCGATCGGATCAGCGTCGAGATCCCGGAACCCGCCCCCGCGACGCCCCAGCCCGAAGATCTTCCGATCGCGGTGCTCTACGAGGACCACGACCTGATCGTGATCGACAAGCCGGCCGGCATGGTCGTGCATCCCGCCGCCGGCCATGCGTCCGGGACGCTGGTGAACGCACTGCTGCACCACGTCCGCGATCTGAGCGGCGTCGGCGGCGAGCTCCGGCCGGGCATCGTCCACCGCCTCGACAAGGGCACGTCCGGCGTGATGGTGGTGGCGAAGCACGATGCCGCCCACGAGGCGCTCGCGCGCCAGTTCCACGACCGCGAAGTCGAGAAGGAATACCTCGCGCTCGTGTGGGGTGTCGTGCAGGCCGGGCGCCGCATCGACCTGCCGATCGGGCGCGATCCCGGCGACCGCCAGAAGATGTCGGCCCGCGCGCGGCGCGCCCGCGCCGCCGTTACGCGCATCACGGCCGCCGAGCACCTGCGGGGGGTCACCTGCTGCGGCGTCGCGATCGCGACGGGACGCACGCACCAGATTCGCGTGCACCTGAGCGCCATCGGGCACCCGATCGTCGGCGATGCGACGTACGGCGGCCTGCGAACGCGGGTGGCGGCGGACTTGCGCCCCGTGCTCAGGCTGACCCGCCCCTTCCTGCACGCCGCACGGCTCTCGTTCGCGCATCCGGGCGACGGCCGCCGGCTGACGTTCGAGGCGCCGCTTCCGCCGGACCTGCAGGATGTCCTCGACAGCATCCGGGCGCTGCAGGACCGGGCCTGACCCCCTTTCCGCCTCCGAGGTGATCGCATGGCTCCGAATGCCGAGGTGCTCTCGTCCCGCCGCGTCTTCGAGGGGCGCATCTTCGACGTGACCGTCGACCGCGTCCGCCTTCCGCACGGCAGGGTCGCCGAGCTCGAGGTCGTCCGGCACGAAGGATCCGTCGTGCTGCTGCCGCTGACCGTGCGGGGGACGCTGCTGCTGGTGCAGCAGTATCGCCATGCCGTCGGCCGGAGCCTGTGGGAGCTGCCGGCCGGCAGCCTCGAGACGGGCGAGGACCCCGATGCGGCCGCGGCCCGCGAATGCCACGAGGAGCTCGGCCTCATCCCGGAGCGGCTGGAGCGGCTCGCGACGCTCTATCCGACGCCGGGATTCTGCAGCGAGTTCATGGTCTTCTATGCCGCGACGGGCCTGCGACAGCCTGGGAGCGGCGATCCGGCCGCCGTCCAGGACGAGGACGAGTCGATTGAGGTTGGAGAGTTCGAGCTGGACGACGTACGCGGGATGATCGCACGCGGCGAGCTCGTCGACGGCAAGACGGTCGCCGGGCTGATGCTGCTGTCCCTCGGCGAAGGACGCTGAGACGGGATTCGAGGCAGGGTGACCGGGAACGGCCGGAGGGCCCGTCCCCGGTCACCGGTCTTCGTCAACGCGCGGCCTGCAGCTCCTTGGGCGTGACCGCTTCCACCGGCCGCTTCTCCTGCAGCGCCAGCTGCAGCGCCTCCTCGATCGTCGTCACGAGGTGGATGCGCATGTCGTCGCGCAGCTCGCGCTGCAGGTCTTCGTTCACGTTCTTCTCGTTCTGCCGCGGCAGGATCACCTCGTGGATGCCGACGCGCCGGGCGGCGAGCACCTTCTCCTTGATCCCGCCCACGGGCAGCACGCGGCCCGACAGCGTGATCTCGCCGGTCATCGCGATGTCGCCGCGCACCGGCCGGCCGCTCAGCTCGGAGACGAGCGCCACGGCCATCGTCACGCCGGCCGAGGGCCCGTCCTTGGGGATCGCGCCCGACGGCACGTGGAAGTGGATCTCGGCGTTGCGGTAGAAGTCCGGATCGACGCCCCACTCGGCGGCGTGGGCGCGCGTCCACGACAGCGCCGCGCGGGCCGATTCCTTCATGACGTCGCCGAGCGAGCCCGTGAGGGTCAGCGCACCCGTGCCGGCCATCCGTGACGCCTCGACGAAGAGCACCTCGCCGCCGGCGGCCGTCCACGCGAGGCCGATGGCGACGCCGGGCTTCCGTGTGCGCTCCTCCATCTCCTCGTCGTGGAACCGCGGCGCGCCGAGCAGCTCGACGACCACGTCGCGCGTGATGAGCAGCGGCTCCTCGTTGCCTTCGGCGCGGCGGCGGGCCGCCTTCCGGCAGAGCGCGCCGATCTCGCGCTCGAGATTGCGCACGCCCGCCTCGCGCGTGTAGCCCCGGATCACCGCCCGCAGCGCGTCCTCCGTGAACGACACCTGCTCCGGCGTGAGGCCGTGGTTCTTCACCTGGCGCGCGACGAGGTGCTCGCGGGCGATCTGCAGCTTCTCTTCCTCGGTGTAGCCCGGGAGCTCCAGCACCTCCATGCGGTCGCGCAGCGCCGGCGGGATCGGGTCCAGCACGTTCGCCGTCGTGATGAAGAGCACTTCCGAGAGGTCGAACGGCACATCCAGGTAATGGTCGCGGAACGTGTCGTTCTGCTCCGGATCGAGCACCTCCAGGAGGGCCGACCCGGGGTCCCCCCGGAAATCGGCGCCCAGCTTGTCGATCTCGTCGAGGATGAACACCGGGTTGCGCGACTCCGCGCGACGGAGCCCCTGGATCACTTGGCCGGGCAGCGCGCCGATATAGGTCCGGCGGTGGCCGCGGATCTCGGCCTCGTCGCGCACGCCGCCGAGCGACAGGCGCACGAACTTGCGGTTGGTCGCGTGCGCGATCGAGCGCGCGAGCGAGGTCTTGCCGACGCCGGGCGGC
>CAYUPN010000005.1:0-2435 GCA_964446605.1 uncultured Bifidobacteriaceae bacterium
CCACCGGGACGGACATCCACCACGCTCGGCTCATCGACGCCCTCTCCTCCGGGGCGCCTGAGTGTAGCAGTACGGTCGAGGAGAGACTGGATATGATTCGGCACGCAGTGTCGGTCTGACAACAGGGGCGTCGGTCATCGGGAGGCGCGACGTGCAGCAGGGAACTCCACGGGTGACGGTCCACATGGTCGCGAGCCTCGATGGCTTCATCGCGCGGCGGGATGGAACCGTCGACTGGCTCGAGACGTCGGACACCTTCGAGGGGGGCGCCACCACGACCCCGGAAGCGGTGGCCGCGTTCCTCGAGACGATTGACTGCTACGTCATGGGTTCGCGGACCTATGAGACAGCGCTGGACTTCGAGGCCAGAGGGCTCGGGTGGGCCTACGGCGACAAGCCGACGTTGGTCCTGACCCGTCGCTCGCTGCCCAGGACCAGGGACAGCGTCGAGTTCTACGCGGGCGGCCTCAACCGTCTGGTCTCTGAGAAGCTGAAACCGCGATTCCGGAGCATCTGGTTCGTCGGCGGCGGTCAGCTCTCCGCCGAGTGTCTGCGCCTCCGGCTGGCAGACGAAGTGCGCTACTCGATCGTCCCAATCGTGATCGGTGATGGGATTCCATTCTTCCAGGGGCTCGACGCGGACGTCCCCCTGCACCTTCTCGAGGTCACGCCTTACAGCACCGGCATGGTGGCGCTGCGCTACGAAGTGCGGAAGTAGGGTTCACCATCTGCCCACTGATCGGAAGCCGCTGACGCGTGGCGCCTCATGTCGCGCCTGATGTCGAGCACGCGACAGGAGCGATAGGCATGTCATCCACGCCGACAGCACTCTTGCTCTGGCTCTTCGTCATCTTCCTCGGCACTGCCTTTGGCGCGGGTGTGTACGAACACCGGATCGTGATTCCGCGGTGGGTCGAGACATCCGGGGAATCAGGCGGTCACTGGAATCCGGACGCCGCGCGCCAGGACGACACGGGCCGGCGGTTCTGGGCGTTCGTCACGACCGTACCGCTGACGCTGCTCACGCTCGCCAACCTGTGGGCCGCCTGGCAAGCCCCCGCGCCGCTTCGCACGTGGTGGCTGATTGCAGCGGTCGTTGCGCTCGTCGAACGCGCCTTCACCTTCGGCTACTTCATCCCGACGATGGTGGGGCTGATGAACGCGGCGGATGCACCGGCGTCGGTTACTGCGGCGGTGCGGTGGTCGACGCTCAACTACCTGCGGCATGCGCTCGCGCTCACCGCGTGGCTGGCCGCGCTCAGGACGTTCGCGCTGTTCTATCAGCGGAGCGGATGAGAGCCGGATAGCGAACCTCCGCCAGGTTGGCAAACGCTCCGCACCAGCGTTCGCAGACTACCGGGGAAAATGCTCCACGTGAGTCTCGGCGGTCCGACCAAAGTAGAGGACGCGGCGCCCCGGGAAGGAAACGATATAGCCGACGCATCCGAACGCCTTCACGTTCCTGCAGAAGGACACGTACGAGTAGTCCGGCTGGTTGGCCTGTGCCCAGCGGACCTGGCTCGCCACGCCCGCCGCGTCAAACCGTGCGGCCACGGATCCCTCCGACCGGTGGTTCTCGAGCACGACGCTATCGCCGTCCGGCAGGAAGTAGGTCGTGGTGTTGCGGCGGTAGTCGACGACGTATCCTTCGAAACCCGCCTCGATGAGCGTTCCCACGATCTCGGGGAAGGCCAGCGACCCGTCGTACGCCCCGTTTCGACAGGTTTCGGCAATCGCGATTCGCTGCGCGTCCATGGTGCCCTCCCTGTTTCATGTTCTCCGTCCCATTGAGCCGCATCAGTCGATCGGCACAGTCCTGAGTTCGTGGGCCACGGCAATCTTCCGGAGGAGCTTCTCCAGATGGCGGCGTTCCCCGGGCGTGAGTACGCCGAAGAGCGAGGCATCGTTCGCGTCGGCGATCCTCGCCAGTTTGGGGACCAGCGCCCGACCCGCGGGCGTGAGGACGAGCCTGTGGGCCCGTCTGTCTTGCGGGTTCGCCTCCCGTTGTACGAGGTCCTTCTCGAGCAGGCGATCGGCGAGCTTCGAGATCGCTCCTCTGGTCATTCCCATGTGCTCCGCGAGCAGTGACGGCGCGACTCCCTCGGCATCGTAGAGCACACGCAGGAACGCCCACTCGGCGACCGTCACTCCTTGGCGCTCCACTTTGCGAGCAAACCTGTGAGAGACCGCGTTCGACACCGTGCGCAGCCAGTAACCAAGGTGATGATGGAGTCGGGAGACGCGCTTCGGGGCCGCCATGAGTCTTCACGCTCGTTGACTAGGAAACTATCCTCGCTCCGTTTCCTTGTCAACCATCGGTCGAGAGCCCCGGGAGGCTGACGCCGCTGACGCGATCACGCGAGCCGCAGCGTCACGCCATCTCCAAGGTCCAGCCCCCGCCTACTGCTCCCCGTCGAGGAGGCCACGCAGGATCC
>CAYUPN010000005.1:2535-72933 GCA_964446605.1 uncultured Bifidobacteriaceae bacterium
CGCTTCTGGACCATGCCCGCCGCGACGACGGATCCCCAGGAGTGGCCGAGGACGTAGATCTTCGGCTTCGCGAGGTGGCGGATCAGGAACTCGGTGAGCTCGACGCCGTCGTCAACGATCCACTCGAGGTTGAGGTCAGGCGTGTTCGTCCCGTTCCGGCCGAACGTCCTCCCCGCGCCCCGCTGGTCCCACTGCACCACCGTGAAGTGGTCCTCATGGACCGAGTACTTCTGCCGGAGCAGTGACTGCACGTCGCCGGGTCCGCCGTGCACGATGAGCAGCACCGGGTTAGTCCGGTGGCTCGAGTGGATCGTGATGTATTGCTCCAACCCGCCGAGCGTGATGTACGTCTCCTCGTCAATCCGTCCCGCGTTGGACGTCTGCGGCCCTTCGCTTGCGGAGCACGCCACAAGCAGAGAAGTCGATAGCGCAACCACCCACGTCCACCTGCCAATCGGCATCATGCGGCCATCCCGGTTCGTGGTTCTCGGAAGGCAGATGGGCAGTTTCCCATCCACATCTCATTTGGCCGGAGAGACGACTGGAGAGTCTGCGGCCTCGCAAATCGATTTAGCCCGCACGAGGACACGGGTCGCTGCCTCGGCCGGTTCCCCGGGCACGGCCACCCACCCGCAGCCGTCGACACAGAGATGTGCGGTTTCATGTATCCTGCCGGCGCTGACGTCCGGCTCCGCGTCTCACCCACCCGCCAGAGGGGACGACTCATGATCATCCAGTCCGGTTCGAACCTGACCCGCACGGCCATTCTCGCCTGCCTGCTCGCTCTCGGCGCGTCCGCCGGCGCCAGTGCGCAGGACGGGACGATCTACCCTCTCGAGGCGCCCGCCGAGCCCAACGCGATTTCGCTCGACACCGGCGGCGTCGAGGGGCAGACCGCACCGGAAAGCTGGTTCCGCCAGTGGGGCGACCCGATGGCGCGCAACGTCTCCAGGGCGACGCTGACCCCGTTCCTGCCCGACCCGGACAAGGCGAACGGCGCCGCCGTGATCGTCGCGCCCGGCGGCGGCTTCCGCTGGCTGTCGATGGGCAACGAGGGCTGGGAGGTCGCCGAGGCTTTGCGGGCGAAGGGCATCGCCGCCTTCGTCCTCAAGTATCGACTCATGCCGACGCCGGAGTCGCTCGACGCGTTCAGGGAGGAGATGGACCGCATGTTCGCCGCAGTCGGCAGACCCTCCGGCTCTGGCAGTGGCGAGTCGCGGCCACGCCCGCCGCGCTGGGACCTGTCGAACCAGCTCCAGGATGCCGAGGCCGCGTATGCGCTGATCGTCAAGCGGGCGAAGGAATGGGGCGTCGATACCCGGCGCATCGGCATGATCGGGTTCTCGGCCGGCGCGGGCCTGACGATGCACAGCACGCTCAACTCGAAGACGATGAAGCTCGCGTTCATCGGGCCGATCTATGGGGGCATGAACGCGGTGGAGGTGCCGAAGGACGCGCCGCCGATGTTCTCGGTCATCGCCACCGACGACTTCCTGTTCCGCGGCGAGTTCGGTGTCATCAAGTCCTGGTTCGACGCCGGCAGGCCGGTGGAGTTCCACCTCTACCAGAACGGCGGCCACGGCTTCGGCCTCGGCAACCCGAACCGGACGAGCAACCGCTGGTTCGAGGCGTTCATCCACTGGCTGGACGTGAACGGGTTCCTCGCGCCCCCGGCGAGCAAGTAGGCGCAATCAGACAACTCGGATCGATTCCGCTGGAGGGGACGCCTCGCGATGTCGCGCGATCAGTTCCGGGTGTCCTCTTCGCGAAACCGATCCCACTCGGCAATGACCTCGCGCGCCAGGGACCGGGCCAGCTCACGGGCGCGGCGCTCTGTCAGCTCGAACGCACGGAGCTGCGTGAACCGATAGTGACCGCGCAGCGCCTCGGGCGCGGTCTGCCAAAGTGGCCGGCGAGCTGCGTGCCGGCGTCGGCGGCCAGCGCATCCAGGTCGGCCTGGCCGTGAACGTCCGTCAGCGAGAGCTCGCGATAGCCACGATCCCAGGATTGAATCCAGATCTCGGGCAGCTCATCCCCCTCCGGGTTCGGCAGGACGCCGAATACTTCGGGGAGGGGGTGTGCGAGCAGCGACGTGAGCATGAAGACGTTCAGGGACCCACCGGTGGGCCGCCAGACGCAGCCGCGGTACTCGGGAAGGGAATGGGCGCGTGCCTCCAGGATCAAATCATCGAGAGGACTATCGCTGGGCCCCTCGATGCGAATGAGCATCTTCTGCTCGAGTGCGCTGCCGAGCCCGATCTCGACCGAGCCGAGACGGCGAATCCCGTAGAAGCTTTCGGGACGGTCGGGAGTCGTCTCGCGCATCAGCGCAACGAAGCGGAACCATTCGTGTCGGACTCGCTCCTCCTCGGCAGGACCGAGCGGCTGCATCAGGCCTTCGGCCCACGTCAGCCACGCATCGGGCTCCGGTCCCAGCCGGGCCCGCAGGCGGCCCACAATCTGCGGCGGCGTCCGCGAAACCGGGTGATCGAGGGCCGTGCGATACGCATTGAAGTAGGCGGCCACGGCCTGGTCCGGATCGCACCCGCCGTCGATTTCCCGGCACGCGAGATGGAGTGACGCCGCGTAGCGGACGAGGTCGACGATGGCCGGGCCATAGCCGGCGTGGTCGAAATCGGCGAGGCCGAAATCGTCATCCGTGACCACGAACTGCTCGAGATGCGCATCGCCGTGGACCGCCGCCGACGGCAGCCGCCAGCGCAGGTCGCGGAACGCTTCGCACGTCCGGTGCTTGAACGGCTCCGCCATCATCCGGAAGTAGCGGAAGGGACTGGCGTCGATCCTGGCGAGCAGGGCCTCAGATGCACCGTTCGATCGCAGCGTGGCCCTGGTCAGCCGGAGACTGAAGATGCGATCACTCGGTGGCCCGATGGGAGCGGGTTGCGCCGGAGCAAGCGGCCCGGCGGTGGTACGACACGCTGCCGTACACACCAGCGCACACACCAGGCTGCTCAGAAGTGCTCGTCGGGCGTTCATTGCACGGGCCACCGCGATTCTATTCGACACCCACCGTCACGGTGTCGGGGACAGTTGCTGGTGAGATCAAGACGCCTTTGCCGCGCCCCTCACCATCCCAGCACGTGCGCGAAGATGAGCGGCGCGACGATCGTCGCGTCCGATTCGATGATGAACTTCGGCGTGTCGATCGCCAGCTTCTCCCAGGTGATCTTCTCGTTCGGCACCGCGCCCGAATACGAGCCATAGCTCGTCGTCGAATCGCTGATCTGGCAGAAGTAGCCCCAGAGCGGGACGTCGCGCTCGAGGTCCTGCCGCAGCATCGGCACCACGCAGATGGGGAAATCGCCGGCGATGCCGCCGCCGATCTGGAAGAAGCCGATCGAGCGGCGCGCCGACTCGCGCGAGTACCACTCGGCGAGCGTCGTCATCGCCTCGATGCCGGTGCGGACCGTGTGCAGGTGGACAATCTTTCCGGTCAGGCAATGCGCGGCGTACATGTTGCCGAGCGTCGAGTCCTCCCAGCCCGGCACGAACATCGGCAGGTTCCGCTCCATGGCGGCGAAGAGCCAGCTGTCGGCGGTCGAAATCTGGAACGACGCAGCCAGGTCGGGCCGGCGCAGGGCCCTGTAGAAGAACTCGTGGGGAAAGCAGCGCTCGCCGGCGGCCTCGGCAGCAGCCCATTCCTCCACCATGACGCGTTCCACCCTCCGCATCGCCTCCGCTTCCGGGATGCAGGTGTCGGTGACGCGATTGAGATGCCGTTCGAGCAGCGCCTGCTCGTCCGCGGGCGTCAGGTCCCGGTAGTGCGGCACACGCACGTAGGAGTCGTGTGCGACCAGGTTGAAGAGGTCTTCCTCCAGATTGGCGCCGGTACAACAGATGGCGTCGACCTTCCCCTGCCGGATCATCTCCGCCAGCGACAGCCCGAGCTCCGCGGTGCTCATCGCACCGGCCAGCGTGACGAGCATCCCGCCGCCGGCGTCGATGTGTGCGGCGTACGCCCGCGCGGCATCCACGAGCGTCGCGGCGTTGAAGTGCCGGAAATGACGATTGAGGAACGCAGAGACGGGCCCTGCCGATGGAACGGCCATGTCGCTCCCTTGCTGCGACCCGAGCCGGTGTCCTCCGAGCTCCGCGCGGTCGCGACACGGCCTGCCCGGGCGTCCTACGGCTCACAGGGGTGAACCGCCATCGGGATCGCGGGTGGCTGAGGTGGGAATCGTAGCAAGCCTCAGCCGCTGCGGACAAGCCGGCGCGCCAGGTCCGTACGGGGATGTGACAAGACTCGCGGTGCACGCGAACGTCCCGACAATTGAGGACCGGGGAGAAAGGCAGGCCTGCTGTGATGCCCGATCCGATTGCGGGCAAAGACGTCTACCGGCCGATCACCAGGTGCATCGCCGCTTCGGTGAAGACGCGCTCCTTGACGTCGTAGCCGAGCGCTCGCAGGTCGAGACCTTCGAACAGCGCTTCACCGCACCCGAGCAGAGCCGGCGAGATCGCGACGTGCATCTCGTCGATGAGCCGCGCCTGCAGATACTGGCGGATGGTGGAGACGCCGCCGCCAATCCGCACGTCCTTGCCGTTGGCCGCGTCCCGCGCACGCTCGAGCGCCGCCTCAATCCCCTCCGTGACGAAGTGGAAGACCGTGCCGCCCTCCATTTCCAGTGGCGGACGCGGATGGTGCGTGAGCACGAAGACCGGCACGTGGTACGGCGGATTGGCGCCCCACCAGCCCTTCCACTCGTAGTCGGGCCAGGGACCACGTATCGGCCCGAACATGTTGCGGCCCATGATCCAGGCGCCCTGATTCTCGAACGAGCGCGCCGCGAAGTCATCGTCTGGCCCGGTCGTGCCGCCCTCACGCCGCTGGACGTCCCGTTGGAACGTGCGAGTCGGAATGAGCCAGTCGTGCAGCTGCTCGCCGCCGCGGCCCAGTGGGTGCTCGCGACTCTGGTCCGGACCGGCACCGAACCCGTCAACCGACACGCTGAAGGCGTTCACGCGAACCTTTGACATTACCCACCGCGAAGATCAGGGCCGAGTTGCGCCGTCGTCGCGTGACCACAGCACCGCGGCCAGTGCCAGTCCGAATCCCGCCATGCTGACGAAGGTGCGGGCGGCGTGATAGGTCTCCCACCGCTCCCGGATGGTGGTCCAGTCGGCAGGCAAGGTGCCTACCGTCCAGTCGACGATGGCGTAGTCGATCGGGACATTGACGCTCAACGTGATCACGAGCGCCACGACGAGCAGCCCCGCTCCGGCGAGCATCAGCGCGAAGCTCGCGCGACGTCGCAGACGACGGAGCCCGATCAATACCGGCACGGCCGTAATCAGCGTCGTCGGCATGAGCACGGCCATCGGACCGCCGAGGTTGGCGATCATCGTGTGGCCGACTTCGAGGAACGTCGAGGCACTGATCGTCCCGATCGAGCGGCTCAGGCTGAACCACGTTCCCCAGAACACGCCTACCACGAGCGCAAACAGGAACAAATGCACGAACAGCGTGACGCGGAGCCACTTCGGAGTCATCGACACATGGCAGGCGAGAATATCGTTGAGATCGAAAACCGTCGCATCTGCGACTGCGTTGTACTCGAATGAAAGGACCGTGCCGATACATGCCGACTCTGCGGCATGCCGGCTGCAAGGGCGCATTGGTGCCTGCCCGGAGCTCGCCGAGCAGGAGCACGGCATTCGCGATTCAATCGCCGTCCGTATGAACCTATGCGCCAGCGCCTCTGCGCGCAGGTCGACGCGCCTTCGGCGTCGACGTCGCGATCGCCGCAAAGACGAAGTCCAGCATCGTGTTCAGCGGCGCCGCGTTTCCGCGCATCCGGCTCCGCAGGGCCGCTCCCTCCCAGCAGTCCACGAGCAGGCTCGCGAGCTTCTTCGGATCGGCGTCAATCTCGCCGTTCGCCCGAGCTTCCTCGAGTGCGCCGGCCAGCCGCTCGGCGATCTGAGCGAAGCAATCCTCGACCGTGCGCCGGAAGACGTCGCTCACCCCCGAGAGCTCCTGCCCGAGCCCGCCCAGCAGGCACCCCAGGTACCCGTCGTCGCGATAGCTCTCCCGGATCTGCTCGAAGAACTTCCGCACGCGCCGAAGCGGCGGCACGCGCCTGTCCCCGAGACAGCCGTCCAGCACCGCATGGGCGTGGGTCATGTAGAGGTCGATCGCCTGCAGCGCGAAGTCTTCCTTGTCCCGGAAGTGGTGGTAGAAGGAGCCCTTTGGCGCGCCGGCCTCCTCGAGCAACGCCTGGAGCCCGAGGCCGTTGTAGCCGTGCTCCAGCAGCATCCCCATGCCGACCTCGAGCAGACGCTGCCTGGTTGGCCGTGCCGGCGCCATTCCTACGCTCCCGTCTTCCGGATCATGTGGTCGATGACCTGCGAGTGCGCGTGCTGCGGGCTGAACATGATGATCTCCGCATCCGCCTCGACGCGCACGTTGTGCCCGGGCGGCCAGTAGAAGAGGTCGTTGGCACGCACCGTCTCCTCCGCGCCGTTCCTGTCGATGGTCGTGAGCTGCCCGCGCAGCACGAACCCCCAGTGTGGGCACTGGCACAGGTCGCCCTCCAGCCCCTGGAAGAGCGGCGTGGTGTCAACCCCGTTCGCCAGCGTGAAATACTCGCCGCTGATCGGCCCGAAGCCGTCCGCGACACCGAAGTTCGCCTGCTGCCGGATCACCGCCCCGGGAATCTCCAGCCGGACGTCGACCTGATCTTTCGCGACCTTCATGGCGTCCCTCCAGGCCTGGCTGCCTCATCTCGGCCATCACTAGACCGACCGGTCTAGCCCACCTTAAGACGCGGCCGGTCCCGTTGTCAACCCGGGCGCGACCGCACGGGGGCATGCGCTCATCAAGCAGTACCGGACGGAGGAACGCGAGCTGTCGTGGCGTGCCGGCGCGATCTCGTCGGACCGCCTGGCATGAGATGCGAGGGCGAACGAGCCGGCTCGTCCCTGCTCTAATGCGTGCGAACGAACCGCGAGTACTGGAACGCCTGCGTGCTCCCCCAGGGCGTCCGGTGGATATGGCGTAGGGAGTTAGCGAGAGAGAATCCGGAACCGAGGCGGCGCGCAAGTGTTTCGGGCGAGTACCGCATGACCGGCAACCCGCTGCATGTCTCCGGACCATCGGGTGCGAACGTCGCGATGATCGCCGAACCCCTGACCTTCAACACGGCCCGGAGATGGCTCAGGTACTGTTCCTGGTCCTCCGGTGTCGTCAGGAAGTGGAAAACCGCTCGATCGTGCCAGATGTCCATCGGATCGAGCGTCCAGTCGCCCGTCACATCCGCTTCGATCCACACGGGCACCGATGCGGTCGCGGCGAGGCGCGAACGGGCGCGTTCGAGCGCCGCGCCGGAGACGTCGAGCACGGCCAGGCAATCCATGCCCCGGGCGACGAGATTGTCGATGAGCCGGGAGTCGCCGCCGCCGACATCGAGCACGCAAGTGTCCTGGGTCAGGCCTGCGTCCTCGAGCATCTGCAGGGACACGACGGGCAGTTGCTCGAACCAGCTCACATCCCGCTCGCCTCGGGAGGTATAGAGCCGCTCCCAGTGACCCTTGCGCTGCATGACGCCCTCGAGGAGATCATGTCCCCTCCGCGCGCGCCGATCAACGTCTCCAGGCGAATTGCGATCGCACTCTGGCGTCGCGACCAGGTACTTCGGCGCGCTGATGTGGCCGGAACTCGTGCCAGAGCGGGCGGCGGTCTATCAACGGGTTTGCCGGCCGCTGACCGCGGCCGCGTCCCGTCAGCGACGAAGGGCAGGCCTGCCAGCCGTATGCCAACCGGAGCCACCCGCTCGCGTCCCGGGTTGGGGGTCCGTCCGATTGGCGAGTGCAGTGCCAATCCCCACTCTATAATCCGGAGCACATCCATTCCGATGGCGTCGGATGCACGGCTCGGTCCCTACGAACGTCTGTCCCTGGAGTTGGCTGAATGGGCGAGGTCCGGAAGACCCGAGGGATGCTGTTGCGGTGGTCGGCGGTTGTCGCGGCGATCGTCGCTGCGCCGGTTCTGCCGTCGGGGCAGGCGTCACGCCCGGCCCGGACGACGGTGTTGAATCACGTCGCTGTCGTCGACGTGAACGCGGGCTCGACGAAACACGACATGGCCGTTGTGATCACCGGGGACCGGATCACGGCCGTGGAGCCTGCCCGACGAGATTACCCCGCCGGCGCCGATATCGTCGATGCCACAGGAAAGTTCGTCGTCCCGGGCCTGGCCGATGTGCATCACCACCTCGACACCGGCTTCTCGATGCCGGGCGCACCAGGATCACGACGCGCCGGACCCGAAGACTTCCGCCGCTACCTGACGCACATGCTCGGGTGGGGCTTCACGACCATCTTCTCCACCGCCCACCTCCACCCTGACCTCGAGGACTTCACCAGCATGAGGCTGGCACACGGCGGCGGACCGCCGATGGCGCGCTATTTCGGCGTCGGCCGGGGCATCACCGTCGAAGGCGGCCACGCGTCGCAGCCAGCCCTCGCCTCCTTCCTCCCCAGGACACCGGAGGAGGCGCGCCAACAGGTTCGCCAACTGAAGGCCGCGCAGGTCGACGCGGTGAAGTTCATCTTCGAAGACCTGGCCTGGCACGGCCGACACGTGCCGGTGATGCGACGCGACATCATGCGGGCGATCATCGACGAGGCACATGCGCTGCAGCTGAAAGCCATCGCGCACGCGCCGCGCCTGCAGCTCGCGAAGGAAGTTCTGCGGGCCGGAGGTGACGGTCTGGCGCACTCGGTCGTCGACGCGCCGGTCGACGACGAGTTCATCGGCTTGATGAAGAGGAACCGCGCCTCCTACACGACGACCTTGTCGTTGTTTGCCGCGTTCACCGACATCGAGACCTGGATGCAGCGCCTGGAAGCGCTGGATCATCGCGGCGTGGTTCCGAAGGCCGTCTTCGCGGGCTATCGGAGCCCCGAGGGCGCCAAGCGGTATTACGAGGTGTTCGGCACGATGACGAGGGAGCAGCCGCTGTATTTGCGCAGCAACCTGCGCAAGGTCGCCGACGCTGGTCTCCTGGTCGTCGCTGGAACGGACACAAGCGTCCCGGGTGTGCTGATCGGCATCTCGAGCCAGATGGAACTGGTGCTCCTGGTGGAGGCCGGCTTGACACCGGCCGAGGCGCTGCGCGCAGCGACGATCAATGCTGCCCGCATGCTGGGACGTGACGCGGAGCAAGGCACGGTTGAGACCGGGAAGCTGGCTGACCTCGTCGTCCTCGATGCCGACCCCTTGCTGGACATACGAAACGTCACACGGCTCCATCGCGTCATCAAGGACGGCGCCATCCTGGATCCGGCGGAACTGCTGGCCGACCGCTGATTGGGCGTGAGCCACGCGCTCGCGTCCTGCGGCCCTTCCGATGCGCGAGTGCACGGCCAATCCCGCCACTCTATAATCCGGAGCGCAGCCATGCCGCTGGCGCCAGGTACACGGCTCGGTCCGTACGAAATTCTGTCCGCCCTTGGCGCCGGGGGCATGGGCGAGGTCTGGAAGGCCCGCGACACACGTCTGAATCGGCTGGTCGCCATCAAGGCGAGTCTCGGCCCTTTCACCGAGCGCTTTGACCGTGAGGCTCGGGCCATCGCGGCGGTGAACCATCCTCACGTCTGTTCGCTTTACGACGTCGGCCCCGACTACCTGGTCATGGAGTTCGTCGAGGGTGCATGGCTGCAGGGCCCGCTGCCGCTCGCTGAGGCGCTCTCTCTGGCCGAACAGATCCTGGACGCGCTCAACGCCGCGCACGACAAGGGCATCGTCCACCGCGATCTGAAGCCCAGCAACATCCTGCTCACCAAGAGCGGCGTGAAGGTTCTCGATTTCGGACTCGCGAAGATCGCGCACGCCTCTGCGGTCGCCGGCACCACCCTCGTGGAGACTGACACCGTGTCGCTGACGGCGGAAGGCTCCATCATGGGTACGCTGCCGTACATGTCGCCGGAGCAGGTCGAAGGCCGGGACGCTGACGCGCGCAGCGACATCTTCGCCTTCGGCGTCGTCCTTTACGAGTTGATCGCCGGCACGCGACCGTTCACGGGCCAGACGCAAGCCAACCTCGTTGCCTCGATCCTCAAGGAAGAGCCGCGATCTCTGCTCGAGGTGCAGCCGCGAACGCCGCGCGGCGTCGCAGAGGTGGTGCGAACCTGCCTCGAGAAGGACCCTGAGAAGCGCTGGCAGTCGGCGCGTGACGTGAAGCTCGCACTCAGGTGGATGGCGGCGGAGCCTCCGCTGTCGAGCCCCGCGCGATCAATTCGCGTGTGGCAGGGGTTGGCCGTGTTGATGGCGGCGATCGTGCTGGGGATTGGCGCGTGGGTCTTCCGACCCACGGCGCCGGGCCTGTCCGGCCGATTCGAGGCGCAGGTGCCGGAGGAGGTAACTGCCTTCGGTTACATATCGGCATCGCCGGACGGCCGCACGCTGGCGATCACGGGGACCGCTCCACGTGCGCACGGGATATGGGTGCGGAGTCTCGATGCCAGTGAATGGCGGCGCCTGCCGGGGACCGAGGGCGCCTCGAGCCTTTTCTGGTCCCCCGACAGCCGGTACGTGGGTTTCATCGTCGGCGGCACGGTCAAGAGAATCGACACGACCGGCGGGCCGCCGGAGACGGTTACCAGTGTTCCTGCCATCACCACGCTCGTACCGGGCACCTGGAATGCTCGTGGCGATATCGTGCTTGGCAGTTGGGGCGGAGGATCGGGTGGTCCGCTCTGGCGAGTGTCCGCGGCAGGCGGCGCGGCGACCCCGGTGACACAGGTCGACCTGTCCCAGGGAGAGTTCGTTCATACGTTGCCCACGTTTCTTCCCGACGGTACTCACTTTCTGTATTTCCGCTCCGGACCGCCCGACGTCGAGGGCATGTACGTTGGTTCGCTCGACGTCGATGCTGGGAACCAGTCGCGTGAGCGGATCTTGGCCACACGTGTGCCAGCGAGCTTCGCGAACGGCCACCTGTTCTTTCTGCGCGCCGGCACGCTGATGGCGCAACCTTTCGACGCGCGCCGCCTGAAGCTCCAGGACGTTCCGCCCGTACCTGTGGCCGAGAACATCCCGATCACGTGGTACTTCACCGGAGTGTTTACGGTGTCGGACCGCGTGCTCGTCTACCAGACGGCAGCGGCGCCCGGCACCTTCCAGCTCACCTGGGTTGACCGCCAGGGAAAGGTTCTGGGCACCGTCGGGCCGCCGGGAACGGACGGGCGGGTGGTGTTGTCGCCGGATGGCACACGCGCAGTCGCGAAGGATTCTCAGTACAGCGTGGCGGGCGATCTCTGGATGCTGGACCTTGTCGGCGGTGGGCGCACGCGTTTCACATTCAACAGGAGCGTGTACTCGCCCGCGGTGTGGTCTCCAGACGGCGACCGCGTTGCCTACTCGGCCGGCCATCTCGGGGACACGATCTACGTGAAAGCCGCGTCCGGACTCGGCGGCGAGCAGGTGCTGCTCAAGGAGCCGGGGCTGCGACACTTCGTGACCAGCTGGTCGCGGGACGGTCGGTTTCTGCTCTATCACACCGAAAACGCGGCGAACACGGGATACGACCTGTGGGCGCTCTCCGTCAGCGACCGTACGCCACATCTGATGCTCGGCGAGACCTACAACGAGTGGGCCGGCGTCTTTTCGCCCGACATGCGCTGGGTCGCGTACGCATCGCTCGAGGCCGGACTTTCCTCCGACGTCTATGTGCGCCCGTTCCGGGTATCGGAACAAACCGGACAGCCGTCATTCGGCGAGGGCAAGTGGCAGATCTCGGTGGACAGAGGCAACTGGCCACAGTGGCGCATCGACCGGGAGATCGTCTTCAACACGGCTCCACGGGAACCGGCCAGTTTTGCCGCTCCAGTGAACACAACGGGTGCGGTCTTCGAGAGCGGCGTTCCCCGTCGGCTGCCCTTCCCTGCGATCGGGGGCGTGGATGCGGCTCCGCAGTCCACCCCCAACGGCCAGCGCTTTCTGATCGAAGTGCCGGTGGATCCACCAGCGGTTCGAAGAACATTCCATGTCGTGATCAATTGGCCAGCGTTGCTGAAGCAGTGAGCCGCAACTCAGATCGATAGCTGAACCAGATCCGTTCCGGCGTTTGAAACTGTCTGCGAATGTCGTCAGGCCTGAGCCCGGCGCCTTTGCGTTCGTCGTGGGATCCACCAGGGGCCGAGGATCGGATACTCGTCGTCGGTCTCTGGCGAACGCCTGGCAGCGTGCCAGACCTGGTGGACCTCGGCGCAATCAGCGGCCGCTCCTATGACCTCTGGCTGCGTTCCTTCGCTCGCCGCAGCGCCGCGAGGCACTCGTCGGCAAGCACGCCGCCCATGACCTGGGGGACTGGCGGCCATCCTTCGAACTCGCGGTCGGCAAGGATGGCATAGGAGGACGTCCAGGCGCCGGCCTGTCCCGCCGGCACGCCATAGAACACGCGGCCGATGCCCGTCCGCCGGATGGCGTACCCGCACAGCACGCACGGTTCGACGGTCGTATACAGCGAGCAGCCGCGCAGATCCAGCGTATCGAGACGCTGGCACGCCTGACGGATCGCTTCCACTTCGGCGTGCGCGCTGGGGTCGCGTGCCGCCCGGGTCCGTTCAACCCCTTCACCGACGATTTCGTCGCCACGAACGATCAGCGCGCCCACCGCCGTGTCGCCGGCCTGCGCAGCCATCTCCGCCAGCTCCACGCACCGCCGCATGTACACCGTCGTCATGGCACGATGGTAGCGCGCGACACGACATCGCAACGCGATGCTCGCCGCGCGGCCGGTTCACTCGTGTCGCGTCGACGGCTGGGGCGGCATCGTGCGGCGCCTGGACAGGCACGCCCAGGCGCGCCAGGCCGGGTCGTCGCCGTGAAACTCGGTCGTGCGCAGCGAGACGATCTCCAGCGCCGGCTCGATGGCCGTGACGATATCGAGCGCGCTGCGGCGCGGGGGCCCCTGTTCGCGCGCCGGACCTTCGGTGCTGCCGATGACGCTCAGCCACAGGCCCTCCGGCCGCAGAAGGCTCGCCACGCGTGCGGCGAACCGCGCCCGCTCCCCGGCTTCATCGAACACGTGAAATGCGCCTCGATCGAACACGAAGTCGAACGGTCCCTGGACAGCCTCGTCTGCGAGAAAGTCCGCGTGCACGAAGCTGATTCGAGGAGCACGGCCGGCCCTCGCGCGGGCCATTTCGACCGCGCGCTCCGCGATGTCGACGCCGACCACCTCGAGCCCCTCGCCGGCGAGCCACACGGCGTTCGTCCCGGTGCCGCTGCCGACCTCGAGCGCGCGGCCAGGCCCCACGACGCCGCCCCTGACGAGCTGCATCAGGTGCGGATCCGGTTCATCCGTATCCCACGGCAGCTCGCCGCGAAGGTAGTGTTCGTTCCAGTCGTGCATCGAACTCCTCACGTACGCCGCAGGGTGCAGGCGAGATATCCAGCCCAGGGAGCAGATAGTCGCGGAACCCCGGTCCGCCGTGCAGCGCGATGACTGCGGGACCCGTGCCGGCCTCCCGAACGGACACGGTGATGCCGTCGGCGACCGTGAGCCATCGTTGCGCGGACTGAACGGCGTGAACAGCCCCGATCGAAAGCGCGGCAACGACGATGGCGGACGGAAGGTTCACGGCCGGACGATATCACGTGGCGATGATCGGAAGCCCGGCCGAGCAGCCACGTTCAACGGCTGTCCGTGCGCTGGCCAGGTTCTTGCCCTCACATGACCCGACCGGCGTGGCTCCGCCGGTCTGCGAGGTGCTCCATGGCTCATCGGCACAGCGATCGACCAGAGGCGGACATGAGCCGGCGCGGCTTTGTGTCACGAGCGGGCGCGACGGGCATGGTGCTCGTGATGCCGGCGTGGGTAGCAGCTCAGCGGCCTGGCGGCTCGACGCCACCTCCGTCAAAGGACGCGCCAGACGAGGAGGAGGGTGTGGCGCCACCCGAAGACCTGATGCGGGAACACGGCGTGCTGAACCGCATCCTGCTGATCTATCAGGAGGGCATCCGGCGCATCGATGCCCACCAGGAGCTGCCGCCGGATCCGGTCAGGAACAGCGCACAGATCATCCGGTCGTTCATCGAGGACTATCACGAGAAGCTCGAGGAGAACTACCTCTTCCCACGGTTCGAGAGAGCCGGGAAGCTCGTCGACCTGACCACCGTGCTACGGGCTCAGCATCAGGCGGGCCGCATACTCACGGACCAGGTCACGCATCTGGCAACCGCCGCCTCATTGAAGGATTCGTCCCTTGCCGCCGGACTGCAGGAGGCCATGCGTCAGTTCGTCCGGATGTACGCGCCGCACGAGGCGCGCGAAGACACGGTGCTCTTTCCGGCACTGCGGACCATCGTGTCGAAGAACGAGTTCGATGCGCTTGGCGAAGACTTCGAAAGGAAGGAGCACCAGCTGTTCGGCGAGGATGGATTCGCAAAGGTGGTCGACCGTGTGGCATCGATCGAACGGGCGCTCGGAATCCACGACCTGGCGCAGTTCACGCCGCACGTGTAACAAGACTCACGCCGGCAGAACCAGCGTCGTACTGGCCGGCCGCGTTCAGGTCGTCGCGCTCAGCGCCGGCCGCGGAACGGATGCACCATCTGCCGCATCCAGCCCGATGGGACCTCGGGACCTCCGCTCAACCCGTAGCGAGAGGGCCACCGATCCGGCAGGTAGTAGGTGCCGAACAGCACATCCCAGATCGGGGTGTGCACGGCAAAGTTCTTGTCCGCGGCTTCACGCTCGGCGCTGTGGTGCCAGTGGTGAAATGCCGGCGTCGCGACGATCCGGCGCACTCGCCGGAATGTCCAGTGGACGTTGGCGTGGATGAAGGTGGCCTGCGTCGCCACGAGGAACACGTATATCGCGAGCGCGGCCGTCGAAAAGCCGAGCAGGAAGATCGGAACGTAGGTGAGCCCGCGGGTGACGATGACGTCGACCAGGTGCAGGCGGGAGCCTGCCAGCCAGTCCATCTCTTCGGCCGAGTGGTGAATGGCGTGGAATCGCCAGAGGAGCGGCACCGCGTGAAACATGCGATGCACCCAGTACTGCGTGAGGTCGGCGACGAGCACGATGAGCACGACCTGCACGGCGATCGGCAGACCGCCAACAGCGGCGGCAACCGCGCTGCCCCTCGCCCAGTCCAGTAGCACCAGCGCCGGGCGCAGCGTGAGCAGCGTGAGCACCTCGACGAACAGCGAGTTGACGAAGAAGTAGGTCAGATCCACCGTCCAGTGCCGCCGGAACACCGCCTGCGCCGGCCGCAGCGCGAACAGGCGCTCGAGCGGCACGAACACCGCGGAATACAGCAGCAGGTTGAGCACGAAGAAGTCCACCGCCAGCCATGACTGCGCACCGCCGGCGGCCTCGTAGGCGCGCGCCTGCGATCCGCCGAGCAGCGCAGCCGCGAGGGTGGAGCCGAGTCCAATCAGCGCCAGCGCCTTGTTCCGGCGCAGCATCGCGCTGATGCTGCCGAGCACGAAGGCGGCCACCAGGGCAATGTGAATCAGCGCGCGCAGATACGGTGATGCGTAGATCGGGCGGAGCTCGTCGAAGGCGACATGGTCCGGAAAGCGCAGGCTGACGACCACGCCGAGCGCGGCGATGCCGAGCAGCGCGGATGCCAGGCCGCTGACGAAGCCATGACCGAAGCGGGTGGGTTCCGTCGTCTCGAGCGTGACGTGCGCGCGGTCAGGTCGGGTGGCGTCAGGCATCGGGCGCGGGTGTCACGAGAGACGGTCGCTTGCGAATCGGCGTTCGTCCGCTCGAGGCAGCGCCCCGGTCATGCGGGTGAGAGCCCGCTCCAGCAGGCGGAAGAAGTCGATCGCTTCAAGCGGGCGATTGCACCAGCCCGTAGTGATGCAGTAGTGGCGATCATACCGACCGTGGTGGTGCGCCGCGTGCGCCACCGGCTTCAGCAGGATGCCAATCCTCTGAAGCATCCGCACGGGCCGCGGCGGGGTAGGCATATGCGCCCACTGATGAATCTGGTTCGTCATCACGCCGAACGCGCACAACCCGAGTCCGCCGACGGCAAGCGGTGCCCAGCGATCGAGCGGGACGAAGAGCAGCAACAGCAGCACCGGGACCGTCACGGCCGCCACGTCGCCGTTGGCGTCGAGGAAGCTCCGGCGGAGAATGTCGTTTGGATTGACGTGGTGCACGCGAAACGGCACCAGCAGGCGCGGGCCGAGAATCGGCAGATCCGCGCGCCCCCAGGTATCCGCGGCCCAGTGCACGATGCCGGAAAGAAAGTCCGCGACGACGATCCCGCCGAGCAGCGCCGCCGGCACCCACCATTGCCGCAGATCCACGCTGGCGACGATGCGAGCGGCCAGCGTGGCCAGGAGCAACGCCGCGATTCCCAGCCAGAAGGCCCACAACACCAACTGCAGCCGCGTCGGATCGGGAAGCGCGGGGCGTGGTGTGGCGCTGACTATAGCCACGTCGCTGTGTATCGGTCCGGCAGAATGGAGGCTTTGGCCTGTCTCTTCGCAGACCCGCTCAGATCCGGGTCAACGGCGCATCCGATAGCGCAAGTGCAGCACCCGGTTGCCCTGAATTGCCACGTCAGGATCCTCCAACAGGTGCTGCGCGTCGACCGACCCGAAGTAGCGCCTGCCGGCCCCGAACACGACGGGTACAACATCCATGCGCACCTCGTCGACCAGACCTGCGGCCAGCACCTGGCCGCCGACGTCGCCCGCGGCGACCTCGACGATGCGGTCGCCCGCAAGCTCCTGCGCCCTGGCCACCGCTGCCTCGATGCCGTCGACGAAGTGAAACGGCGCTTCGGGGTCCCAGCCCTCGGGCTCCGGCCGGTGCGTCACGACGACCACATGGTCGATCCCGCTCGGCGGCTTCCCGCCCCAGCCTTCCGTCAGGTCGAAGACGTGGCGCCCGACGATGGTCACCCCAATCTGGTCCCAGTACGGCCGGACGTAGTCGTAGGACTTCTGCGACACCTTCAAAACGCCGCTCTCGTCCAGCGGCACGTCACCACCGGACAGCCACTCGAACAGGGGTCCGGGCTGATCGCTCTTGTCCGCGATGAAACCGTCTACCGACACGGAGGCGTACATGACTACCTTGCCCACGGGCGCTCCTTTTCTTCGGGTGCCCCACGATAGCGTTTCGTGAGCTGTCAGTCTTGCAAGAAATCACTCGGCTGGCAGCAGCCAGCCTCCGGCACATCCCGGCCAGGTCGGGCGTGTGTATCTAGAATCCCGGTTCGACGCGCGGAACCTGCTCCATGACGGACGACGCGACGACCCGGCTCGCCCCCACGACGGCAAGCACACAGCTGCGCTGCCAAAGGCGAACTGGAGGGGAGTTTGAATCGCTGACCGGCCAACCGGACCTGCCTAGCGAAGCTAGCGCCTAGCAGGTGCCCTTCCACTCACACTGGGTTTGCTCAGGGCGACGTTCCTGAAGCTGGGTTCCGGGGCTCGAGATGAAGGGGAGAGAAAGTGGCTGGGAGGCAGGGATTCGAACCCCGATACCCTGGTCCAGAGCCAGGTGTCCTACCGTTGAACGACCTCCCAGCAAGGCCGGTCGGACCGGAGGGGAAGGATCAGTTTAACCCACGAGGCTGAAACCGGCAAGGTCGGAGCCCGGCCAGACGCTGGATCCCGGCTCGAGGTGTGCCCGCGAAAAGGGCGCGCGTTACTCTGGTACGAGTGTATCCGCACGTTCGTCCGCAGGCGCAGCAGACGGGCGCGGGCAGAGGGGCGACATGCGCGTGCTGGTGCTGGGCGCGACGGGAACTGTGGGACGGCTCGCGACGGGTGACGCGCTAGCCCGCGGGCATGTGGTGACGGCCCTGGTCCGGAGCCCCGAGAAGCGGGGAGAGCTGACCGGGCAGGTGCGCGTCGTGCCGGGCGACGCGCTGGACGCCGACGCGGTCGGGCGGGCGGTGGCGGGACAGGACGCGGTCCTCTACGTGCTCGGCGCCGGCAACGTCCGCCGGACGACCCTGTTCTCGGACTCGACGCGCATCCTGATCGCCGCGATGCGGCAGCACGACGTCCGCCGCCTGGTTGCGGTGACCGGCGTCGGCGCCGGCGAGACGAAGGGGCACGGCGGGTTCCTCTACGACCGCATCCTCTACCCGCTGTTCACGAAGGGCGTGTACGAAGACAAGGATCGGCAGGAGACGCTGATCCTCGCCAGCGGCCTGGACTGGACGATCGTCCGGCCCGCGCCGTTCCGGAACGGCGTGCCGGCCGGGCCGCTGCGCGCGGTGACGGACGTGACCGGCGTCACGCTGCGGAAGATCGGCAGGGCGGAGGTCGCGACGTTCCTGGTGGACGAGCTGGAGCAGGGACGGTACGTCGGGAAGGCGGTGTTCGTCGGGCACGAGTAAGCCGGATCGGAGGTCCGCCGGAAGGCGGGCCCGACAGGCCCGCCGCTACAGCGACGCCATGGGGTGGAACGAGCTATGCAGTTGCTGCCGGCTGAGCCGTGCGCACACTGCTGATCTGCCATCAGAACAATCGACTGGACGCCGACATCATGCCGCGATGGCTGGCGTCGTTCTCCACGCTGACGGGCGTCGTCTCGATCGCGGACACGCCCGGCGGGCTGTGGCGCCGCATGCGGCGCGAGCTGCGCCGCGTCGGCCCGGTCCGGCTGCTGGACGTGATGGCGTTCCGCCTGTATTACGCGATGACGCTCGCGAACGCGGATCGCCGCTGGGAGGACGCGCAGCTGCGCGACCTCGGCGCACGCTACACGCCTGTGAACGGCGCCGTTCCACGCCTGGAAACGACCTCCCCGAACACGTCCGACGTCGAGGCCTTCATCCGCCGCGCCGCTCCCGACATCGTCATCGCACGCTGCAAGTTCCTGCTGAAGGAGGCGATCTTCTCGATACCGCGCGACGGGACGTTCGTCATCCATCCGGGCATCTGCCCGGAGTACCGCAACGCGCACGGCTGCTTCTGGGCGCTGGCGGAGCGTGACACCGGGCGCGTCGGCGCGACGTTGCTGCGGATCGACCGCGGCATCGACACGGGCCCGGTGTTCGGCTACTTCCACGCCGCGATCGACGAAGCCGCCGAATCACACATCCGCATCCAGTCGCGCGTCGTCTACGACAACCTCGACCCGATCGCCGAACGGCTGCGCGCCGTCCATGCCGGCACGGCGACGCCCGTCGAGACGAACGGCCGACCATCCGCCGTGTGGGGACAGCCCTGGCTGACGAAGCACCTGCGGTGGAAGCGCCTCGCACGCGGGAGCGTCACATGAGAGCGCTCGCGCTGATGTATCACGACGTGTTCGACGAGGCCGGACCCGACTCGACCGGGATGCCGGGACCCGCCGCGGCGCGGTACAAGCTCGACCGGAATGCCTTCGCCGCACACGTGCGCGCGCTCGCGTCCGCCTCGACGCGGCTGAACGACGTCACGCTGCTGCGCGAGCACGCCTCATCTGATCCACCGGTCGCGATTACGTTCGACGATGGGGGCGTGAGCGCGAGGACGGTGATTGCCGACATGCTCGAGGAGGCGGCGTGGCGGGGACACTTCCTGGTGACCGCCGGATGGGTGGGGCGGCCGACGTTCCTCAGCCCGCCGCAGATCCGCGAACTCCGCAGCCGCGGCCACGTCATCGGGTCGCATTCGTTCTCCCACCCGACGCGCATGTCGGCCTGCACACCCGCGCAGCTCGTGCGCGAGTGGACGGACAGCGTGAAGCTGCTGTCGGACATCCTCGGCGAGCCGGTGCGCGTCGCGTCTGTGCCGGGCGGCTACTACGCGCGGCACGTCGCCGAGCCGCTCGCCGGCCTCGGCGTCACGTCGCTCTTCACGTCGGAGCCAACCACTCGGTGCTGGGACGTGAACGGGTGCACGGTGCTGGGACGGTTCACGGTGTGGCGACACACGCCGGTCGAGTCCGTGGCGGCGCTGGCCACGGGGCGGCTGCGGCCGCGGATGGCGCAGGCGGTGGCGTGGAACGCGAGAAGGGTTGCGAAGGTGGTGGGAGGGGAGAGGTATCTGGCGTTGCAGCGGAGGATTTTCGGGGAGGCGTGACGGGCGATCTCACAGGCCTTGGGCTTCAGGCTTCAGGCCTTGGGCTCGGGTCGGCCTTGCGGCTACAACCAGCTGCTCTCAGAAGCGACATTCACTGTCGCGCTGATGCCAGGTGAATGGCCGAACTGAAGTTCGGCCCTACGACGCTTCCAGGAACGCTGCCAAACGTTCCAGCCGTTCGACGCCGCGTCCCTTTCCAATCAGCACCAGCGTCTCGAAGAGGCCCGGGCTGACCGCCTTGCCGGTCAGCGCGATCCGCGTCGCGTGGATGAGCGTGCCGGCCTTGATGCCGGCGCGTTCGGCGATCTCGCGCAGGACGCGCTCGGTCGACGCCTCGTCGAACGGCTCGAGCGTGCGATACGCGTTCGCCAGCTCCCGCAGGTGCGCTCCAAGACCGGGCGCCTTGAGGTGCTTCGCGACGGCGGACTCATCATAGGACTGCACGTCACCGAGGAACGGCACCAGCTGCGGCGCGAAGTCGCCGAGCCGCTTCGCGCGCGGGACGAGGAGCGACAGGACGCGCAGGAACCAGTCGCGCCGCGGACCGGTCAGATCATCCGACCAGAGATCCGCCGCCTCGAGCTCCGGGCGCACGCGCGCAATCAGATCGTCGGGCGCCAGCCGCGCCAGGTGCTGCGCGTTGAACCACTCGAGCTTCTCGGGATTGAAGACGGCATTGCCGCCGCTGATGCCCTCGAGCGTGAAGCGCGCGACGAGTTCGTCGCGCGTGAACAGCTCCTCGTCGGTCCCGGGCGACCACCCGAGCAGCGCGAGGAAGTTGACCATCGCCTCGGACAGGTAGCCCTGCCGCTGGTACTCGGTCACCGACGTCGCACCGTGCCGCTTGCTCAGCCGCTTCTTGTCGGGGCCGAGGATCAGCGGGACATGGGCGAACTGCGGCACAGCAGCGCCAAACGCGCGATAGAGCAGGATCTGCTTCGGCGTGTTCGAGATGTGATCGTCACCCCGGACCACGTGCGTGATCCGCATCTCCACATCGTCGCAGACGACGGAGAGCTGGTACGTGGGCTGGCCGTCGGAGCGCAGGAGGACGAAGTCCTCGACGGTCGCGTGGTCGATGGTGATCGGCCCGTGCACCAGGTCCTCGAACGTCGTCTCGCCCTCCGGCACGCGCATGCGAACCGCACGGGGCGCGCCTTCCGCTTCGAGCTTCGCAATTTCACCGGCGCTCAACGACAGGCAACGCCGGTCGTAGATCCACCCTTCGCCGCGTGATTCGGCGGCACTGCGCTCCTGCTGCAGCCGCTCGACGGAGCAGTAGCAGTGATACGCGAGCCCGCGCTGGACGAGCTCCGCCGCTCGCGCGCGATGCCGGTCGAACCGTTCGGACTGGAAGTACGGGCCGTGCTCACCGCCGACGTCGGGCCCTTCGTCCCAGTCGAGCCCGAGCCAGCGCATGCCGTCGACGATGCCGCTGACCATCTCCCAGGAGGAGCGCTCGGCGTCGGTGTCTTCGATACGGAGGACGAACACGCCCCCGTGGCGCCGTGCGAACAGCCAGTTGAAGAGCGCCGTGCGGGCGCCGCCGACATGCAGATAGCCGGTCGGGGATGGAGCGAAGCGGACGCGAACTGTCATCGGAGATCGAGCGATCGGAGTGAACTGCCGGACGGCCCGGCGAGTGCGATGCGTCGACGTCCAGTATACCGTCCGCGTCCCGCGGCAGCCGGTCGGCCGGCAGCGCCCTCCCGTCTAGTTCCCGCAGTGCGGGCACTTCGCGGCAGCCTGCAGCCGCTTGTTGCCGCAGTGCGCGCACCTCACCAGCTCGCCCTGCGGACGCGAGAACAGATAGACGACGATCCCGATGACCGGAACGAGGAAGACGAAGATCATCCAGACCACGGCGCCGTCCAGGCCGCGCGCCTTGGCGTCCCTCGCCACCCAGACGAGCAGGGCAATCTGGATCGCGAGCAGGACCAGCGGGATCACGAGGAATGTGCCACAGCCGAGGCACCCGAGCACCGCGGCGGCCGCGTCCTCGTCCGAGCGCGATCGGCGCTGGGCGTACAGGTGGGCGTGCGAGAGCAGGAGCGTAGCCGACGCGCAACTCAGGAAACGGGGCAAGGGTCCTCCACAGGGGCAGATCGGCCGGTACGGGTGTCAGAGACCCGTACCCACGGCCGCAAGCCGGACGTTC
The DNA here is from genome assembly GCA_964446605.1 of uncultured Bifidobacteriaceae bacterium. GTDB lineage: Bacteria > Acidobacteriota > Vicinamibacteria > Vicinamibacterales > JAENWD01 > JAENWD01. The sequence continues at coordinate 24,708 of CAYUPN010000005.1, forward strand.
GCGGCGTCAGCCAGCTCAGCCGTAAGGCGGCGATTCTTGATCCAGGGGGGCGCCGGATGCAACCGGCAGAATTCCGGCGGGCTTACCGGGAAGTTCGGGGATCCCTGGGCTACCTGCCCAGGCGTGGAGGGAACTGGCGGTGAGGCAGGGATTCGAACCCTGGGTACAGGTTTAAGCCCGTACAACGGTTTAGCAAACCGCCGCTTTCGGCCACTCAGCCACCTCACCGCACGGAGCTAACTATTGTCGCACAAGGACTTGCGAATTTCAGCCGTTCGATCCGGATCGGCGATCCTGCTCGATCGTCCCTGTCGTGGCGTCGAAACGCCTGACGGCCTCGGAAGGCACCGAACCATATTGTATCGCTCGAACACGCTCCGGGTCTCGTGCCAGGTTATCCGCATCGCCATGCCCGGATTCCCGGCGCGGACGATTGCGCAGCGCCGTTCTGCGGATCGCCCTTCGCTGCCTGCACTTCGAGCCGCCCACGTGTCATCGGGAACGTGCGGCCTTCGCCGTTCCCACATGGCGACGGAATATCGCGCGTATGAGCAATGCCAACGCGGGCAGCGCCAGCGCACCTGCGAAGGCCACCATGAAACCCGCGTCGACGGCGGCGGCGCCCATCGCGGCGTACCAGGCTGACACGGCCACGTTCGCGGTGCTCACGGCCACGAATACGTGGCCGAACGGCACGCGCAATGCTCCAGCCGAGATCACCGACGCCTCCGCCAGCACGGGAACCGGGCGGAAGAGCACGAGCGACAGCACACCATGAGCCTGCAGTGTCGCTTCGGCACGCGCGATTTCGTCAGGCGCGACGAGGGCGGTCGCTGCCGGCCGGCCATACCTGTGGCCGAAGAGGTAACCTCCCGAGCACCCCAGAGTCATCCCGACCGCGGATGCAACGGTTCCCCAGAAGAAGCCAAGCAGCGTGCCCGCGGCGGTGCTCACGATGCTGGATGGCACGGGAAGGAAGATGTCGCTCGCGAGAAGCGCGACGACCGCCATGCCGGTCAGCGATCGCGAACGGCCAGGGGCCAGCGCACCCGTCGACACGTCGAACATGGCGTCCTCGAACATGACGAACGGTCCGAGGATCAGGCCCAGCAGCAGTGCAACGAGAATCGCCCATCCCTTGAAACGGGCGCGCGCTGGCCGGGATGGAGTCGACGACATGGCCGGGTGACGTGACTACATGTTCAGGTTGCACCACCGCACGAGCAACTCGCGCTTGCCGGCGGACAGCTCGCGCGTGATCGGCATGTAGAGCGTGGAGTTCCAGAAGTTCGGGTCCGTGAACTGGATCATGTTGTTGGCGAATGCCTTGACCTTCTCCGGATCCTGCGGCGCGTCGTTCGGTCCCCACGGGATGAACGTGGACATGATCGGATAGAGGAGCGAGAAGTAGCAGAAGACCTCGGAGTAGATGAACGGCCAGTTGTTGATCTGTTCGTCGGTATAGCTGCTGTAGTCGTCGGTCGGCAGAATGCGCACGACGGCGTAGAACTCGTTGTCCCACGCGAAGTTCGGAGCCGCCGGGGGCACGTTGGCGTCGCGGAAGCGGATGGCACTCGTGCCGGGACGGATCGCGGTCAACGTCAGCGTGAGCACGCCGCCGGCGGGCACGACGACCGATTCGGTCATCGTCGGCACGGTCTGCGGTCCACCACCGTAGTAGCGCAGGAGGTACGATGTGTTCGGGAGCGCCGTCGCGCCCGCCACGCTGAAGTACGGCCCCGTCGAGCCCGGCGGCGTGCCCGGCAGCGGCACCGGCACCATCGGCTTGTCGGGATTGATGTAGTCCTTCTGGCACATCCAGTGCTCGAGAATGACCGTCGTGGGCGTCTGCGCCAACACCCCCTTCCTGAATACCTTGATCGTGATCGTCGCGGAGCCAGGCAGCGGTGGCTCGCCGACCTGCGGGATCGCCTCCTGGAAGTACACCGCACGGTCGTCGGTCTGAATGTCGATGTCGGGCACTTCGGCCAGCAGCGTCGTGGCGGGTGACAGCCCCTGAATGGCCAGCGTGCCGGTGGCGATGTCCTGCTGGATCTCCGCCAGGTTCGGATTCGACGCGTAGCCGATCTCCACGAGGCCGCCACCCGACTCGTAGGTCTGTTGATCGTTGGGGATCGAACCGATCGTGATCGGTGTTCCACCGGATGCCGGTACGACGACCAGGTTCAACGTGCCCAGCGACAGCTTCTCGTTGGTGTTGACGTTGCACTCCGGGAACGTGCTGATCGCGTCGAGGGTCACCAGCGAGTTGGTGGCGTCAACGTTGGCGAGGGCTTCGCCGAGCGCGATCGTGCTGGCGGTCACTGCCTGGCCGCCGCAGGTGGCGCCTGCGGTTGAGAACTGCTTCTGCACGTAGAGCTTGCGGCCGGGGGGCGCGCTCAGCATGTCGTCCGGCTGAAGCACGCCGATGGTGCCGAGCATCTTGCCGACGTACGGGTTCGGCGAGTACACCCCCTTCGCATAGTCTGCGTACAACTCGTCGGGAGTGGTCTGGTAGATCGCGTCGTAGAAACAGTAGCGGATGGTCAGGCCCGCGCCAGCGGCGACCGCCGCCGCCAAATCGTCGAGCGCGGGGGACGTGACGCCCGACGGGTTGATCTTGAGGCCGGGGCCGTTCTGCACCGAGCCGATGAAGATCGCCGACACCATCTGGAAGCCAATCGCGTCGGGATCGACGTTCTTGTACGGGTTGATGAAGTACGAGAATGCCCGGTTGTTCTGCTGCGCATCGATCAACACGGTCGTGCCGTCCGCGGCGATTACCTGGAACCCTGCGGAGAAGATCTGGGTGGTGATGAGGGCGAGCGGATCGACGTCCACCATCACGGCGTTCGACGGCGGACCACCGAAGAACACGTTGCCGACAATCTGCACGGTCGCGCCGTAGAGCGGATCCGTCGCCGGAACCGTGACGCCGGGACTCGCCCAGATGGTGTTCACCGTGGCCGACTCGAAGCGGGTCGCGTGGTCGCCGTAGTAGTTCCAATGCGCCTGCTGACCGTACGGTCCGCCCTCGGAGGCCGGCAGCCCGGTCATCAGCCCCATCAGCCATGCGCGCGCCAGCGCCGAGTCGGCCGGGCCGCCATACGGCAACGTCTGCTGCCCCGCCGGGTACTGCACTTGCGCCCCGGTTATCGGCGTCATCGTCGGGTTGAACGTCAACGTGTCGATATTGAACACATCGGCGAAGTCCTGGTTGTTCGCCGTCGACGGGTTGGCGTACACCCCGCCCATGAAATGGAAGACGGGACGGCTCAAATAGCTCATGGTCGGGGCCCGTTGCTGCTGGTGGTGCTCTTGGAGTGGGCGTTGCGGAACGACCACGCGTAGTCCATCTGCTTGAACGTGGCGTTGGGATATTGCTGCCTGGCCAGCGCCTGGAAGTCGACCTTGCCCGTGTAACCCTCGACGTTGCCGTTGGCGGTATTCCAGAACGTCAACCGCAGCGTCTGCGGCGACCCGATACTGCTCAGCGAGTGACACGTCATGCACGACGATGAAGATTGGAAGTACGTTTCAGCCTGTGTGTTGGCAAACAGCGTCGGCTGGCCCTTGTCGTCGGTGAATGCCGTCTGCCATCCCTGGATGGCGTAGTACTGCCACTTGGTGCCAGCCAGGGCGGCCTGAAACGTCGTGTTGTAGGCGGCTGCAGCGGGGTTGAACGTCTGATTCGGCCCGACCGCAGCGCCGGGCTGGCCTTCGTAGAACTGGAACGTCGACGTGGGGTTGTCCTGCTGCTCGAAGGTCACCCACAGCCAGTCGGGCAGCACCTTGCTGATGATGTGAAGCCCGGTCAGGCCCACCTTCGACAACATCGCCTTGCCGTTCTCGTCGGTGTAGATCCCGTACGAGGTCCAGTAGCGGCTGTCGTCCACGCCCGGTTCGAGGATCCGCCAGGCCGCCTTGACCTCGATGGCCGCGGTGGGAAAGCTGAATGTGTAGGTCGGATCGTCGAGCGCCGCTCCCTGGCCTTCGAGGTTGAACAACTCGAAGCCGGCGGGATTGTTGACGACGTATTCGAACGCATCGCGATTCATGCGCACGTCGTACTGCACAATCCTGGCGGCGCTGTCGACGATCTGCCTGCCATCGATCATCGTCGACTCCGACAGGTAGTGCAGGTACGGCGAGTCGACGGAGCCGATGGCGGCAGCGGCCCTCGCCCATTCCGGCGACTCCGAGGCCAGCATGTACGGAGCCTTCCACGGCGCCGGCCTGGAGCCGTCCTTCAGATAGACCTCAGCGGTGCTCTTGAAGGTTTCCCAGACCGTTGGACCTGGCGCGCCGATCTGCCTGTCGAAGTCGGGCACGCCCCGTTCGTTGGCCAGTGCCGGCCACGACAGGAACACGAACAGCGTCCACCCGAACTCGCCCGGATCCTGAAGCGCGGCGGACGCCCCGCCGGCCCTGGGATCGACGGCCTCGATCGCCGGCTCGCGCAACGGCGCGGCCGGAGCGGCGGGAGGAGCCTGGCAGGCTCCGGCCCACGCCGCGACGGATGCCGCAAGGACCAGTACGGCGAGGCCTCGACGTGCTGCGTGCATCGCTACTCCTGAAACGCGACTACGCTGATTCCGTACACGCAGCGGCGACGCTCGTTGCGCCCCATGCTGCCCAGGCTTCGCGAGCGGCGTCGCGGTGCCGTTTCGCTTCATCGCCGTGGCCTTGCTGCGCCGCCATCTCGGCCCATCGTTCATGGGCCATGCCGATAACCTGCACGTATCCCGTTTCCGTCGCGGCGGCGATCGCGGCCGCATAGTGCGCGGCGGCGGCCGCGGAGCGACCGGCTACCCGTTCGCGCTCGCCCGCCAGCAGCCGATGCTTGTGCGCGAAGTTGTCGGGGCATCGCGCCGCCCACGACGCGAACCTCCTTTCCGCCTTCTTCAAGACAGCGCCCGCGCCGGGACTGCCGGCGGCAGCGGCGATGAGCGCGTCGAGAAACACGTGCTCGGTGCTGTGGAGCATGCCGGCGGACGCCTTCAGATAGCTCGCCGACACCGCGGCGAGCTCGGCGGCGGCGGCGTATTGCTTCCGCAAGTACAACGCGAGCATCTTGTCGACGAAGTAGTAGTGGGCGAAGTGCTTCGACCCGAACCCGTCGAGCTCCGCGACGAACGCCGTCTCATCGAACGTCTCATCGTCAAACGAAGCGGGGCCGGCCGTGGCCCCCTTGAGGCAGGCAATCGTCTGCCGCACGGCCCGCACGCAGCCAAGCGTCTCGCGCTGCTGCGCTCGCGCCAGCCAATCCGCGTATTGGCCGGTCAACGCATGGATGTCGTCGAGCGGCGCGCCCCGCATCAACTGGCTTTGCACCGTGCCGGCGCAGGCACAACCGGTGTGAAACAGGTCGCCGCTCTCCAACCCGGCGGCGTGCGCCTGCTGCCACAGGGCCTCGGCGTCGGTCGCCGGTCGCAGCCACGACGTGCCGAAATAGCCGACCACGAAGCGGACCTCGGCACGCTGCATGCGGTTGTCGTAGCGCTCGACCAGATCCAGCGCGACACGGCCGTACTCGTAACCCGTTTCGTACCGCCCGAGGACGCCGCCGAGGAAGATCGCCCCGAACACCATGAACGGCACCGCCGACTCGCCGATGTTGCCGTGGCGCAGCGAGAGCGTGACGGCCTTCGTCGAGATCGCGACGCACAGCTCGGGACGAACCTGGAACGCCGACTTCGCCGTCGCCGAGATGATGCGCACCGCCCAGCGGTGCTGTTCGTCGGTCATCTCCGGCAACTGCGAGATGTCGGCGATGCGCCGGCGGCCAAGCTGCCATCGCGCTCGCGCCAGATCCAGGAGGAAAGCGGGTGGCACGAAGCTGGCCGGCAGACGCACGCCAAAGCCGGCCGCCGCCTTGCGGCCGGTGTCGTACGCATCGCGGAAGCGACCGGTGTCGGCGTAGAAGTGGATCAGGCGCTCGAGGACTTCCGCCTTCGCCACGGTCGAGCCCGCCAGCTCCGCCGCCCGCGTGAGATATTCCTCGGCACGCTCGAAGGCCAGCACTTCGACCGCGGCGGCACCCGCCTTTGCGTAGTAGGTCGCGGCTCGCGCCGGCTCGGAGTGCGCGAGGTGCACGGCGATCTTCTGCGGTTCGGCCACGCCGCTCGCCTCGAGGGCGCCGGCCAGCCGCTTGTGGCAATCGAGCCGGGTGCCGGGGTCCACATGGGCAGCCACGCTCTCGCGCACGCGATCGTGATAGCACTCGATCTGATCGTCGACGCTCGGACCGGTGGTCCGAACGAAGTGACCGGTGCGGAGCGCGATCACGACCTGTTGGGGAAACGAGTCGAACCCGGCGGCCAATGCCGCGTCGCGCACCCGCACGGGTTGTCCGGCGACGGCGATCGTCTCGAGCAGCCGCCGTGGGGCGGCGTCCAGCAGCTGCACGCGCGACCACAACACGGCGTCGAGATCGAGGCCAGACGCGCGGTCGAGATTCAGCCCGGCGCGCACGTGACGCGCCAGCTCGATGATGAAGAACGCGTTGCCGCCGGACTCCTTGAGGATGCGCTCCGCGATCTCCCTGGTATCCGGCCGGGCCGAGCCAAGCAGGGCCAGCGCCAGCTGCAGGGTCTCGCCCTCGGCCATCGCCGGTACGTCGACGACCTGCCACTCGACGCCGGCCTGCTGCTCGCGTTCGGCGGCCACCAGAGCATCGAGACAGGCGCTCCGGCCCGCCGATTCCGTGCGGTGCGCCAGCAGCACCAATGCGCGCGGAATCCGCGACGCGCGCAACAGGTCGACCAGCAGGTGCGCCGAATCGACATCGCCCCACTGCAGGTCATCGATCGACAGCACCAGCGGACGCGATTCGGCAATGCGGCCGAGCAATTCACCGAGGGCCCGGAAGCCGAGACTCCGCTGCTCACGCAGGTCGGCGCCTTGACCCGTCGTCTCGCCCGTCTCGCGGACGCCGGGGAGCCCCTTCATCACCGGGAACAGGCGCGCGAGACCGGCGATGCTGGACGGCAGCACCTGCGCGCGCTCGGCGGCCGGCAGGCCGGCCAGATAGTTGTAGAGGGAGTCGAGCAGGCTGTCCCATGCCTTGTACGGGACGGACTCCTGCTCGTAACAGCGACCGGTCAGCACGACGACGTCGGGACGCTGCGACACCGCCTCGAGAAAATGCGAGACGAGCGTGCTCTTGCCTGCACCTGATCGCCCGTGGACGCGGCACACCACGACGGTGCCGCGCGCGCGATCGAAGGCGGCACTCAGGCGACCGAGCTGTTCGTGCCGGCCGACAAACGGCGTCTCGCTCTCCCACGTTGCGGCGGCAAGGGGTCCTGCGGTCGCAGCGACGCCGCTCAACGCGGCCAGGATCACGTTGCCCGACGGCCGCGCATCGGGGTCGCGCGACAGCAGCGCCATGCACAACGCATCGAGATCCGCGGGCACGTTGCGCACAAGGACCGACGGGCGAACCGGATCGCCGGTCTTCTTCGCCTCGAGCACGTCCCGAGCGGATCCAGCGAAGGGCCGCTGCCCGGTCAGCGCTTCGTACAACATCACGCCCACCGCGTACCAGTCGCTCGCGGTGCCGAGCGGCTGGGCCGAGGCTTGCTCCGGCGACATGTAGTGCACGGTGCCGGCGATGTAGTCCGGGTGGACGTAGCCGCTGCGATGGCTGGCCGGGCCGAAACTGGCGCGCCCCGGACTGCCGGACCTGTGGCCATGCGCCACCGACGGGCCGCTGGTCAGATCGGCAATCAGGCCGAAGTCGAGCAGGCGGACCCGTCCGTCCGGTGTGACCAGGACGTTTTCGGGCTTGAGGTCACGATGCAGCAAGCCGGCCGAATGGAGCGCCATGACGCCCTCGACCAGCTGCTGCATCGCGGCCCGCAGTTTCTGTTCGTCGTGGATTGCCGTGAGTGCGGCGGCAGGTCCAGGCGCATGCGAGGACTCGAGCGACCCGGCATCCAGTCCGGTCACCGTGGCCTGATCGGCCCCGGCCGGTGCCGACGTTTCCGCGCCAGCGTCCAGCGCATCAGCGCCGGCGTCCTGGTTCCGCACCCACCGCCGGAAGTTCACGGCATCGTCGAGCAGCTCCATCGTGAAGTGCCAACGGCCATCGACGAGAAAGAGCTCGTAAAGCGAGAGCAGGTTGCGGTGGACCAGATCGGTGAGCGCGCGAAACTCCTGCTTGAAGAGGTAAATCGTTTCGGGGTCGGCGCGGCGGAGGACTTTGAGCGCCACGCGTTCGCCACGCTCGTGGTCGAACACGTCGTAGACCATTCCCATGCCGCCCGCGCCGATGAAGCGGTTGACTGAGAAACGAGCGGTTCCGGTGAATTCGTGGCCTGGTTCTGGCACCCGCCCACCGTCCTGCGGCGGAGATACTACCACTTGGCCCGGCCAGTGAGGTGCGCTGTGCGGGAGACGTCGCGATCATTTGGCGGTTCACGGGGAGACGGCGCGTCGCACCTGTCGAGGGCGTCAGCCGGCCGAAATATGACCTCTTCGGCTCCCCGGGTGTCGGTTGCGGCCGTCGCGCGGCGTATGCCAGCATGTCGCCGTGCGAATCCTCGTCGCATCCGGGATTTTCCCGCCCGATCCCGGCGGCCCCAGCACGCATCTCGGCCAACTGATTCCGGAACTCGTCGCGCGCGGGCACGAGGTGCGGGCGGTCGTCTTCGGACATGCCGCCGGCGGCCCGCCCGGCTGCGTAGCAACTCGCATCCCCCTGGACCTGCCGCTCCCGGCACGTGCGCTGCGCTACGCGCGCGCGTACTGGCGTGAAGCGCGACACGCCGACCGCGTCTACGTCGCGACGATGGGACTGCCGCGCCCGCCGTGCCGGCCTCCGGTGATCCTGCGGGTGCCCGGCGACCCGGCATGGGAGCGCGCGGTCAATCGCGGCCTCGTCCCTCCGGGCACGGACATCGACGCGTTCCAGACCGCAAGGTCCCGGGCACGCGTGGCATGCCTCAAGTGGGCGCGCGCGGTCGAAGCGCAACGCGCCGACCGCGTGCTCGTGCCGAGCGACTATCTGCGCCGGATGGTCGCGGCGTGGAACGTCGACGCTGAGAAGATCGCGGTCGTGTACAGCGCGGTCGATGACGGGCGCGGCGACGGGCGCGCGATCGATCGGCATGCAGCCCGGGAAGCGCTGGGATGGGACGCCGCGGGCCAGTACGTCGTGACAGCAGCCCGGCTGACCGCCTGGAAGGGCGTGGATCACCTGATCGACGCCGTGGCCCGCGTGCCGGGCGTGACGCTCGTTGTTGCGGGCGACGGCCCCCAACGCCAATCCCTGGCGGCGCGCGCCGCCTCCAGCGGCGCGGCGGTCCGCTTCACGGGCATGCTGCCCCGCGAGCGGCTCGCCACGCACATCAGTGCCGCCGACTACGTTGCGCTCTACTCCGGCTACGAGGGGTTCTCGCACCTGCTCCTGGAAGCGCTCGCCGCCGGGACGCCGGTGATCGCGAGCGCGCGCGGCGGCAATCCCGAGATCGTCCGCGACCGCGTCAACGGATTCCTGGTCACCCATCCCGATTCCGACGCGCTCGCCGCCGCAATCAGCCGGGCATTCGCCGGGGGTACGCGAGCCCGGCTCGCGGCGCGAACCGGGGACGGCCTCGCGCGCTTCCGCGCGTCGGCGGCGATCCCCGCCGTCGCGGACGCCATCGAAACCGCCGGGCCGCGAGCGGCTGCCGTGCCATGCGCGTCCTGATGCTGACGCAGGCAATCGACCCGGACGATGCCGTGCTTGGCAGCACGGCGGGGTGGGCCGCGGCGCTCGCGCGCCACGTGGAGTCCGTCGACGTCCTCTGCCTGCGCTCCGGAGGGACGAAGCCGGACGGCGTCGGCGTCTGGGCCGTCGGCGCGCGCGGCGAGTCAGGCCGCTTCACCCGCTTCATCGCCTTCGAACGCACGCTCGCACGCCTCGCGGCGCGGACCGACGTCGTCTTCACGCACATGGTGCCGCGATACACGTGCCTCGCCGCTCCCATGGCGATGGCGGGCCGTCTGCCGCTCCTGCTCTGGTACACGCATCGCCACGACTCGTTCGAGCTCCGCGCCGCCACCGCGCTGAGCCGCGTCGTCGCCACGGCGGTTCCGGAAAGCTTTCCCTTCGCCACGCCGAAGCTGCGCGTGCTCGGCCACGGAGTGGACACCGGCGTCTTCTCGCCGGCGCCCGTCGCCTCGCCGCCCTCGGCCCCGACAATCGTGTTCGTCGGCCGCCTGGCGCCGATCAAGCATCAGGCCACGCTCGTGGAGGCGCTGGCCCGGATCGGCATCGCGCACGACGGCGTCACGGCGGTGTTCATCGGGCCGGAGCACGACGGCGGCGCCTACCGGCGCGAGCTCCACCGGCTCGCCGAGCGATTCGGATTGCACCAGCGCGTACACTTCGCGGGGCCGCTGCCGCCCGCCAGGGTCGTGGACTGGTACCGCCGCGCGACCGTTGCCGTGAACCTGAGCCCCGATGGCCTGTTCGACAAGGCGGCGCTCGAGAGCATGGTGGTCGGCACCCCGACGGTCGTCGCGGGCGCAGCGTTCGATCCTCTGCTCGGGCAGGCCGCATGGCTCCGCGTTCGCGCGCCGGACGACGCGGACGCGCTGGCCGACGTGCTCCGGCAGCTGCTGGCCATGCCGGACGGCGAACGGCGCGCGCTGGCGATGGACGTCCGGCAGCGCGCGGTCGATGCTCACGCACTCGATCGCTTCATCCTGCGGCTCGTCGCGCTGATGGAGTCGGTCCGCCGGCAGTGACATGGTCGTCATCTACCTTGCCAACGCGCGGCTTCCAACCGAGAAGGCGAACGGCCTGCAGATTGTCGAGAACTGCGATGCCCTGGCGCGCGCGGGAGCCCGAGTCACCTTGGTTGTCCCGCGGCGCGCGGGCACCAGGCGATCGGCGGACGATGTCCGGACGCACTATGGGCTGCGGCCCACGTTCACGCTTCGGTTCGTTCCGTGCGTCGATCTGTTCCCGCTCGGGCGCTGGTGCGCCGGCATCGCGGCTCGCGTGCTGCTCCTGACGTTCACGCTGGCGGCCCTGTTCGCCCTCCGGCGCGAGACGGCGGATGTCTACTTCAGCCGCGATCCGCTGCCGCTCCTCCTGCTCGGCTTCATCAGGCCTCGCGCGGCGCTGGCGTACGAGGCACATACGCTGGCGCCCGGCGGGCCCGGCAGGTGGCTCCAGCGCGCCTGCGTCCGCCGCGTCGGCACTGTCGTCGCGATGACGGACCGTCTGGCGGCCGACCTCCAGCGCGGCGGCGCCGGAGAGGTCGTCGTCCTCCGTGACGGCTACCGCGTCGAGCGCTTCGCGGATCTCCCCTCGCGCGACGAGGCGCGTGCGGCAGTCGGCGTTCCACGGGACGTGTTCTGCGCCGGCTACCTCGGGCAGCTCGAGACGCTTGGCGCGTCGAAGGGGCTCGAGCTGGTCGTCGATGCGATCGCGCGCCTCCGCGACCCCCGCCTCCACCTGTGCCTCGCCGGCGGACCCGGCAATCCGGCCGCGGCCCTGCGGGCCCGGTGGCAGGACGCCGGGCTTCGACCCGATGCGTTCCACTGGCTCGGGGACCGTCCGCCTTCGGAAGCCGCCCGTCTGCTTCCGGCATTCGACGCCTGCCTGCTGCCGCTGCCCGCGACGCCGCACTTCGCCCTCTACGCGTCGCCGTTGAAGCTCTTCGAGTACATGGCGGCGGGCCGTCCCATCGTCGCCGCGGCACTGCCGTCGATCGCGGAAGTCGTCACATCCGGGGAATCGGCGCTGCTGGTTCCGGCCGGCGACGCGGCGGCCCTGGCCCGCGCGATTGCGGACCTGCGGGACGATCCGTCGCTCGGTGTGCGGCTGGGGGCTGTCGCGCGGAATGCGGCGCGCGCTTTCACCTGGGACGTGCGGGCGCGGAAGCTGCTGACTGTGCTGGCTGGGCGGCCGGCGGCGCGGATCGCGCGCCCGTCCGCGTGAGCCACAGCACCCAGGCAATGCCGGCTGCCGTCAGCAGCGTGTAGCGAAGCGCGTGGAACCATGCGCCGCCCACCGCACCGGCGCCTGGAATGAGTGCGTAACCGACCGGCGCGGCGGCCGCAATGGAGAATGCCTGCAGGGCGATCCCGAACGACGGCCTCTCAATCGCGCGGAGCGCGGCGCCGATGCCGACGCCCGCGCCGGTCGCGAGCGACTGCAGCGCGAGCGGGTACAGCGCCGGAATGGCCGGCGCGTACTCGGCGCCGGCCAGCCGCACGAGCACGGCCGGCCCGGCGAGCAGCATCCCTGCGGTCACAACCGCCCAGGCGGCGCCCATGCCGACGGTGACGCCGATGAACGTCCGGCGCGCGCCGTTCCATTCCTCGCCGGCCCGGAACGGCAGCAGCACCTCGAGATATCTCGCGAAGGCCGAGACCAGCGGATACGGCAGCGACATCGTGCGCAGCGCGGCGCTGAAGTAGCCGGCCGCATCCGGCCGCAGCACGCCGACGAGGAGCATCGGCAACTGGCTCCCGAGATTCGCCAGGTTCTTGTCGATGGCCAGAGCGAACCCCGCGGCGGTACGGCCGGCGCGGTCGGCCCTGCCCGCGCGGCGCAGCAGGTCCGCCCATGACGGCAGCGACAGGTCGACGCGCACCAGTCGCCCGTACGCGCGCGTTCCCCAGAGTGACGCCAGCACGCTCACGCTCACGTGGACGGCCGCGAGGCCCGCCAGCCCGAACCCCGCGAGCAGAACCGCGATCGTGCAGACGGCGGTCACGATCGCGCGGGACGTTTCGACCCGGGCGAGACTCCGTGTCCGACCGCGCCCGTGCAGCACGAGGACGAGCAGATTGAACGGCAGGTCGAGGGCGAGCGGAAGGGCAAACCAGCGCGCCCAGAGGCCGGCGTCCGAGCGTCCGTACAGCCAGCCCGCGATCCACGGCGCGAACAGGAAGAACACCGACACGAGTGGAAGGCGAACGGCGGCCGCGGCGCGCAGGAAGCGGGCGAGGATCGCGGCAGCCCGCTCCGGCGCGCCTTCGCCGCGCGCCCTTGCCAACTCGGTCAACGCCAGACGGCTCGCGCCGCTCAGGTCGAAGAACCCGGCGGCTGCGGCGAGCGCCACGCTGATCGCATAGAGTCCCACCGCGTCCGGGCCGAGCACGCGCAACAGGACCAGGCTCGTGGCCGCCTGCATCGCAACCGTGACGGCCTGGCCAACCTGGAGCGGCAGGGCGCCGGCGATGGCGCCGTGCGCGCCAGCGGCACGGATGCGATCGAGCAGCGGCCGGATCATGAGCGTTCGAGGAGAGCCCGGTAGTGCCGTGCCAACCCCGCCGCAAGGGCCGCCCACGAGAGTGCCTTCGCACGTGCCACGGCGTTGACGGCCATGGCGGCGCGCAGCGCGTCGTCTTCGAGCAGACGACACACAGCGCCGGCCGCGGCGGGAGGATCGTTCTGCGGCACGATCAGCCCGGTCTCGCCCTCGCGGATCGCCTCGGCCGCGCCGCAGCCCGACGTCCCGACCGCCGGCACGGCGGCGGCAGCGGCCTCGAGATACACCAGGCCGAGCCCCTCGAAGGCCTCGCCGTCCTGAACGGGCAGCTGCAGAAAGACGTCGGCCCTCCGGTACCAGGCCGCGAGCTCCGCGGCGCTCACCTCGCCCATCAGGCGGAACGCGCTGTCCATGCCGAGCCGCCCTGCCTCCCGGCGCAAGAACCTGACGTAGCCCGAATCCTCGTTCGCGGGTCCGACGACGACGAACTGCAGATCCGGATGGCGGCGCCGCGCCAGCGCGGCGGCCTCGAGCGCGACGTGGATGCCCTTCCGCCGCTTCACCTGCCCGACGCCCAGGATCACCGGCGCGCCACGCGACCACTCGGGCAGCAGCACCGGCGCCGGATGCCCTTCGTCCACGCGCACACCACCCGGAAGGACCTCGTGCGGCGGAAGCCGAACTTCACGCGCCATCGCCTGCAGCGTGTAGCGGCTCTGCGCGACGAGGAGATCCACGCGGCGCAGCGCGCACGCGAACAGCGGGCGCTGGAGGCGGTTCCGCAGTGGTCGCACCGACCACGTGCCGTGCGCCGTCTGCGCGAACGGTTGTCGTGCGCCACAGGCGAGCGCGAGCAGCGGCAGATACGGTTCCGCGACGCCGTGCACGATGGCGCAGGTCCGCAGCACCCGGCGAACGCGCGGTGTCGCGGTCAGGTTGCGCACCGTTTCGAATCGCCCCGCGAAGATCGGCGGCAGCACGCCGTGATGCTCAAACCCGGCGAGCTCCGGATCCACCCGCCGCTCCGCCGTCACCAGCACCGGTTCGATCCCGACCGCGGGCGCGGCGCGTGCGAGCTCCACGCCGTAGCGCCCCCATCCATCGACGGCGCGGGCGCGCGGCAGCACGAAGGCGACGCGCATGCTAGCGCGGAGGGTGAAAGGCCATGCGGTATGATAAGCGGCCAACGCGGGAAGACATCCCGTCGATGCCGCGCGATCACGGTCGCGGCGCGGAGCGCAGTGCGCGGATGCCCCCCGTTCGAGTCCTCTTCCTCAGTTCCTACACCGGGCTCGGCGGCGGCGAGACAAGTCTGCTGGCGCTCCTCGGCGCGCTCGACCGGTCGCGGCTCTCCCCGTTTCTGCTCTGCCCGCGCGAGGGGCAGTTGACCGACGCGGCGCGGCGACTGGACGTGGACGTCCGGGTGGTACCATGGCGCGCCGCACCGGTCTGGTTCGCACCGCCGATCTGGACGCGTGCGCCTGCGGTCTCCCGCCTGCTCTCGTGCATCGACGACATCCGGCCGTCGGTCCTGCACAGCGAGTTCCACGCGCTCCCGTACGTCGTCGGTGCCGCCCGCCGCCGCGCCCTGCCGGTCGTCTTCACCTGCTACGGATGGTGGTTCCACCCGCGGCCCTGGCAGCGGGCCTTCTACGCCGATCGGCGGCTCTCCATCCTGGCCATCTCCGAGGCGGTCCGCACCGGATTTCTCGGCACTCCTCCCGCGATCGAGCCCGATCGGGTCGCGCTGGTGCCCCTCGGCGTGGACACGACCACGTTTCGCCCGCGCCCGGATGAACGGCAGGGGCTCCGCTCCGCGTTCGGGCTGCCGCCCGAGACGCCGGTCGTCACGCTCGTGGCGCGCTTCCAGGACGTCAAGGGCCACGACATCTTTCTCGACATGGCGTCGCGCGTCCGGTGTGTGAATCCCCGCACATGTTTCGTTGTCGCGGGGGAGAACGTCTTCGGCGGGTCTGCCGAGGAAGCCTACAAGCGACGCGTCCTGGCCATGGCGGCCGGCGATCCGGTCCTCCGGGAAGCGGTGCGCTTCCCGGGATGGGTCTCACGCCCCCAGGATCTCTTCGCCGCCTCCGACGTCGTCGTGTGCAGCAGCCGGTTCGAGAGCTTCGGCATGACCATTGTCGAGGCCATGGCCAGCGGAGTGCCCGTCGTCAGCACGAACGTCGGCGGCCCCGCCGAGATCGTGGAGGACGGCGTGACGGGGTATCTCGTCCCGCCCGGCCGGTCCGACCTGCTGGCGGCACGGGTGGCCGAATTGCTCGACGATCCGGACAGGCGGCGGGCGTTTGGCGAGGCCGGCCGCCGTCGGGTCCTCGAGCGGTTTACCGTCGAGCGCTACGCCGCCGCTGCCACCGACCTGCTGTTGTGCCTGGCAGCCGGAGGCGCTTCAACCGGCAGTGCGTGAGCGCTCGTCGATCGCGGCCTCGTACAGGCTCTCGTACGCGGCAGCCACGCCTGACCAGGTGTATCGCGCCTCGACGAGTCTCCGGCCGGCGGACGCCAGTCGTCCCGCGCGCGCTGCGTCCTCGAGCAGGCGCACCACGGCTGCCGCCAACTCTTCTGCACCGGTGCCCACCGCCAGGTGCTCGCCCTCCCTGATCTCGAGCCCCTCGCAGCCGATTGACGTCGTGACCACTGGAAGCGCGGCAGCCATCGCCTCGAGGATCTTGTTCTTGATGCCGGCGCCGCGCGACAGCGGCGCGACGAAGCACGCGGCGCGGGCGCGGTACGGAGCGAGATCCGGCACCGGCCCGGTGACGTCGACGCCCTCACCGCGGAGCGCCAGCACCTCCGGCGCGGGATCTGCGCCGGCCAGCACCACGCGCACCGACGGCACGCGCGCACGCACGCGGGGCCACACCTCGCGAACGAGCGTCACGGCGGCCCGCACGTTCGGGCCGTAGCTCAGGTTCCCGGTGAAGAGCAGTTCCGGTGGCACGACCGGGCATCGCCGGAGCGGCGGGAGCCGCACGCCGTTTCCGATCGTCGCGATCGGCAGCGACGGATCCAGCCGCAGGAGGGCTGCGCGATCGTGCGGCGCCAGCACCACGACGCGGTCGAAGCCCTCATAAATTCTGCGTTCGTATGCTCTCGCCATCGTGAGAGCCGCCCGCAATCGTACGCGCTCGACGAGCCGCGGGCGATCGGCGAGCGCACGCTCCAGGTACAGGCTGAAGCTCTCGTACGGCACGATGACCGAGGGGATGCTCCTGACGGCTTCTCGCACCTCGTACACCGTGACGCCCCCGAACAGGTGCACGACGTCATACCGTTGCGAGGCGAGCCGGTGCTCGACCACGCGCCACAGCTCGGGGTTCCATGACTCGGCCGCCCGCCGGGGAAACGGCCTCCGGAGCCTGGTCAGGTACTGCAGGTGTGAGCGCGGCGCTTCCCGAACGACGTCGAGCCTGCGGCAGACTGCCGCCCCACGGGCTGCATCCTCCCCGGTGTCATCAGGCTGGGCGAGCGCGACGACGTCGCATGCGTGCCCCCGGGCCGCAAGCTCCGGGAGCAGCTGATACAGGATGACGCGGTCGCCGTGATGCGGCGGCCAGGGAAGGCACCGGGCGACGAACAGGATGTTCACGGGCGATCGGTACGGCAGCGGGCGGGATCATGCACAGCGCAGAACCGAGGCGATGTCCTGCGCCAGACGCATCGGCGCGGCACACGCGCGCAGCCGCTGCGCGCGCGCCGGCCCCCAGCGCAGGCGGGCATAGGTCACCATGTCCTCGTAATACAACCGCCTCGCCAGGCGCCGGACGCTCGCGGTGCTGACCCCTTCGGCGTGCACCATGTCGCCAATCGGCGCATAGACGATCGTGTAGCCGGCGGCGCGGATGCGCGTGCACCACTCGTCCTCGGAAAAGTACATGACGAGCCGTTCGTCGAAGCCGCCCGTGCGCGCGATCGCGTCCCGCCGCACCAGCATGCACGAGCCGGGGATCACCTCCACTTCCCGGGCAGTCGTCCGGTCCCAGTCCGCATACCAGTACGAGGCGCGCGCGCGGCGGCGCGCCTGCGGGCGGAACAGGCCGACCGGTGTGTACTCGTAGAGAAGCAGATCGTAGCTCCACGCGCGTGCGCAGTTGCGCTGGAGCCGGCCGTCGGGAAACCGCATGCGCGGCGATAGCGCGCCTGCGCGGGGATTGGCGTCCATGAACGACACCATCGCCTTCAGCGTGCCCGGCTCCGGCCGGGCGTCCGAGTTGAGCACCAGCAGGTAGCGGCCCCGGCCGGCCGCGATCGCCTGGTTGTTGGCCGCGGAGTAGAACCGGTTCGTCCGGTTCTCGATGAGCCGGACCCGCGGAAACCGCTCGCGTACCATCGCCGCGCTGCCATCGCGGCTGGCGTTGTCCACGACGATGACCTCCATCGCCAGCGATCCGGAATCCGCCAGCACGCCCTCGATCGTGCCCGCGAGCACGTCACACGTGTTGAAGCTGACGATGGCCACCGTGAGGTCGATCACGGCGCCGCCTTGCGCGCGATGACGAGCGAGGTGAACGCCATCGCGCGCGGCAGCACGCGCGCACAGATCGATCCGAGCGAGTCGGCCACCCGGCTGGTCTCGTAGTAACCGGGTCCGCGGAACGGCCTCCCCAATCCCCACAGCGTGAACTCGTGATCCGTGACGTCCTGCTCGACCACCACGAAGCCGGCCGCCGCCACGTGGCGCGACAGCTCGGTGACGGCATAGGTGGTCTCGAAGTAGCCGTGCGCAAGACCGGTGTCACCACGCAGGCGGCGTCTGGCCCTGACCAGCCGCCACACGAGGTTCGGCGCCGGAACGGTCAGCACCAGCACGCCGCCGTCCCGGAGGACGCGGTTCGCCTCCCTGAGCGCGGGGCCGGGCCCGAACGCGAAATGCTCCAGCACCCCGAACGAGAGGTAGGCGCCGAACGCGCCGTTGCGAAACGGCAGGGCGTGAACGTCGCCGGCCGCGAGCCGCAGCGATGGGCGATGGCGCTTCAGGGTCGCCGTCGCCGCGGTGACGTAATCCACCCCGACCACGGCATGACCGGCGTCGGCCAGGCCGATCAGTTCGGCGCCGAGGCCGCATCCGGCTTCCAGGATCGGCTCGCCCTCCGGGAGGTACGGGAGAAACCGCCGCCTCAACCGTCGCGCCCGCGCCCAGGTTCGGCTCTCGAGCTCGCGCGCGACGTTCGTGTCGCGCCAGATGCCGGCCCATGCGGCCCGCGTCCGTTGATAGACGGGACCATCGATCATCCGGGGGCCATCCGCTCGCGCGCCGCGGCCGCGTCCACGCCACGAATGATCCGCGCCGGATTACCTGCCGCCACGACGCCGGGCGGCACGTGCCCCGAGACGACGCTCCCGGCGCCGATGACCGCCCCGCGCCCGATCCTCGAGCCCTTCAACACCAGGACGCGTGTGCCGATGAAGACGTCGTCTTCGATGACGATCGGTGCCGCGGCGCCCGGGTCGAAGCGCCGCTCCGGCTCGAGGCCGTGAAAATCGGTATCCGCGATCACGCTGTTGGCGCCAATCACGACGCGATGCCCGAGCGTCACGCGGAGCTGGGCGCAGATCGCGACCCCGCTCATCGCGGCGCCGTCGCCGATGACGATCTCCGCGCCGGCCGCCCAGGTCGCCAGGATGGTGGGATGCACGACGCCCAGCGGATTCGACGTGAACCAGTTGCGCATCTCCAGATCGTCGCCGATCACGATCCGGCTCGGCCTGTAGCGCTGGATGACCGGAAGCCCGTAGATTCGCCATCCGCGCCCGCACGACACGCCGTGCCGGGCGAAGTGGAGGCGGACGAACGGCAGCAGCGCGTAGCGGCGCAGTTCGGTCGCCGCCTTCCTCGGCGTGCGGCGCGTCTCCGCCGCCATCGCGCGCAGCGAGTCGGGACGCGCCACTACAGCCCCCGAACCACGCCGGCGAGCGCCGCCGCCCGGTGGCGGAACGTATGCTCCGCCAGCGCGCGCCGGCGGGCGGCGGCGCCGATCGCGCGCCGCTCGGCTTCGTGGGCGATCAGGTAGCGATACCGATCGATGGCTTCTTCGGCCGAGCCGACGACCACGACCTCCCGGCCGGGCTCGAACCAGCGCTCGATCCCGTTGTACGGATTGCAGACGATGCAGGCGCCCATCATCGCCAGCTCGAACGGGCGCATCGTGGAGGACGCGTAGGTGCGCGCGTGCGGTTCGCGCGTGATCGCGAGGTTCACGCGGCTGCGCGCGATCCGTGCGCAGAGCCGGTTGAACGGCACGCCCTCGACGACCATCGCGCGGCCGAGATCCCCAAGGCCGGTGCCCCGCACCGCGAAGCGCGCCTCAGGCATCGCGCGCGAGGGCTCGGCAATCATCGCGGCGATCCACCCGGCGCGGTACTCGGCGGTGTGGCCGTAGAAGAACACGTCCGTGTCCTGCGCCAGGTCCAGCGGCTGATAGAGGTCCGGATCGGCCGCGTAGTGCAGCGTCTCGACGCGGCGCGCTCCCATCGTCTCGAGCGCGGCTCGGGCACCTTCGGAATTGCTCAGAACGAGATCGAACTCACGCAGGTCGGCGCCGTCGTAGATGCGGAACCCGCTGGCGAAGCCGTCGGAATCGGGCAGGCTGGCCGGGGCGTCGCCGTCGTAGAACGCGACGGGAACCCGGTAGCGCGACCGGATCGCGCTGGCAACTCCCCGCACATGGTTCGGCGGGATCGACACGAAGAGCACCGCGTCGACAGGCTGTTCCCGTTCGATGACGCGGGTCAGATGCCGGATCCACTTCGGCCCGACGACGGCCCGCGCGAGCATCCGCTCGGCGCGATGGCGCAGCGTCTCCCCGGAGCCCGCGCGCGTCGCGCGACGGCCGCCGCCGTTCACGCCGCGGGTGAGCCGGCGCGCCGCCGCCACCAGCTCCCCTTCGACCCGCGCCGGGTTGGGATAGGCGCGCCACCAGGGGGTGCTCGGTGCGCGCCCGTGGTACGTCGTGACCACGAGGTCGACGCCGACCTCGTAGAGTCCCTTCAGCAACTGCCACCACGCCGGCGTCGCGCTGAGCGGAACCTCCAGGTCGAGCGACGAGCAGGCGACGACAAGCTTCATCGGCTCTGGGGAGAGATGTCTCGGGCTGCATTATACGGGCGCCCGGACGTCGCGGCTCGTACTCGGCGGGTTCCACCTGCTCGTCCAGGCATTCGTGACGGACGTCGCCAGCGTGCCGGCACACAGCACGCGGCTGGATGCCGAGCCGCGCCGGTCACGGCGCGACGACCCTGGCCGCCGACGACAGGAGGCGGTGATAGGCGGCGGCATACGCCTCCGCTGACACGATCGCCCGCGCGCGCTCGCGGGCGCGGACACCCAGTCTGTCGACGTCGTCCGAGGCGAACGCGCGGACCAGTGCCCCGGCGAGCGCGTCCGCATCGGCCGGCGGCACGAGCCAGCCGTTGCGATCGTCGTCCACGATTTCCGGCAGGCCGCCGACGCGGCTCGCCACGACCGGCGTGCCGGCCAGCATCGCCTCGAGCGCGACGCGCGAAAGCCCCTCGCTCAACGACGGGACGACCACGATCCGCGCCTCCTTCATCAGGCCGGCCAGCTCCCCGGTACCGAGTTCGCCGGGGAGGGCGACGTCCCGCAGACTCAGCGCCGCGAGCCGGGCGCGCAGGGCGCGGGCGTACGCGGCGTTGGGCGCCGGACCGGCCAGCACCAGACGCGCGCCGGCGATGCGCGGCCCCGCCAGACCGAACGCTTCCACGAGCACGTGGGCGCCCTTGATCGGCGCGAGCGTGCCGGCGAACAGGATCAGCCGGCTCGCGCCGGGCGGCGCCGCTCGCGGCTCGCGCGCGAAGGCGTCGGCGTCGATCCACGCCGGGAAGATCACGACAGGCAGCCGGGGCGCGGACTGCTGGAGCGCATCGCGCGTCGCCCGCGACACCGCGCGCCCGAGGTCGGCGCGGCGAAGGGCGAAGGCGACGGCACGGCGCCGCAGCCGGGCGGACGCGCGCGGCAGCACCATCCGGCGGTAGAGGCGTGCTCCGTCCGTGAAATCGCCGTGGGACTCGACGACGAGGACGGCCGGACGGCCCACCCGCGCGAGGATCCCCTTGACCGCGGCGCCAATGGCACCCTCGAGCGGGCTCTGCGCGACGATGATCCGCGCATCGCGGCGCAGCGCGAGCCAGAGCAGCACGAGCGGCGCCGCCGCCGCCATCAGCGCCTGACGCACGGCGGCGACCGGGATCCAGGGGAGCAGGTAGAAGGCGGCATGCTGCCGGAACCGGCGCGGACGTCCGTCGCATGAGAACGCCACGACGTGCATCACGATGCCGCTGGCCGCGAGCGTTTCCCACTTGCGCGCGGTCGATCGGTCGAGCGGCCGGGAATAGCGTGCGCTGCCGAGCCAGCTCGCCGTGATGGGCCGCGACGGTTCGAGTGCGTCGGCACGATCGGGCCTCGCACGTGTCCTCCCGGTCCACGCCCGCGCCATGTGCAGGAGCGCAACCGCCGCGAAGAGGAAGAGTGCGGGATCGCCGGGGACGCGGTACCGCGTGGACGGGTGCGTGACCACGTAGACGATCGTCAGGGCAATCGCGGGGCACCACAGGACCACCGCGTCGCGCCAGCGCCGCCGGCTCCACCACGTGCCCAGTACCGCGAGCAGCAGGAGCCCGCCCCAGTAGAGCCTGTGCACGGATCGTCCGACCCGATTGAAGAGCGGGCGCGCGTAGATGACCACCGGCTCGGTGGGCGGAAGGCCGGCCAGACGCAGCGAGCCGTCCGCGTTCACGTGCGCCGCCGCTTCTCCCGGCGGCGCCGGCGGTCCGTCGGCCGAGGGATTCACGCGCGGCGAGATATCGAGGCTCCATTGCACGCGGAGCTTGGTCCAGACGAGATCCGGGACGACCTGCGGGTTCGCGCGCAGGTAATCCAGCGCCTGCTGGAACATCTCCGCACCGGCCTCCGGCCCGAGGCGGTCCGCGGCCTCGACATCCGGCGGCGGCACCCATTGCGCGTCGTAGCCGGCGCGCAGGTAGGCGATGGTCTGCGCGTTGTTCCCCTGCCAGAAGTTCGATCCGCCGTTGGTGGCGACCGGCACGAACTGTCCATACACCCGCGTGTTGCGCGCCAGCCAGGGAGCGAGCACGAGGCCGGCCACGAGCGCCGCGGGTAGCAGGCGGCGGGCGGCAGCCCGCGCCCCGAGGGTCGCCGCGAACCAGATCGCTACGAGTCCGGCCAGGGGCGCCACGATCGGGCGCGCCAGCGCCGCGATCCCGAGAAGCGCGCCGCACACGGCGCCGCTCATCCAGATCGCTCGTGCGCCGGACACATCACGCAGCGACACCGTGGCGGCGAGCACGACGTACAAGAGGGCGATGAACAACGACGTGTCGGAGACGGAGACGCTCTGAAAGACGAGGTAGGGATAGAAGGCCGTGAAAGCGGCCGCCAGCGTGCCCGTCGTGAGACCGCCCGGCAGCAGCCGCGCCCCGAGGCGGCGCAGCGCGAGGATGGCAGCCAGATCGAGAATCGTGTTGAGGATGACGACCTGGAGCGCCCCGCGACCCGCGAGCGCGTAGACCGCCGCCAGCAACGCGCTGTACAGTGGCGGCAGCACGGCATCCGGCACCCCCGCGTGGAGACCGTAGACACCGGTGTCCAGCAGGTTGCGCGCGTAGGTGTCGTAGGCTGTCGATCCGTGGATGATTCCGGTCGCGTCGAACGCGAACAGCTGCCCAAATGCCCCCAGCACCGCGATCCGGATGGCCGCCGCTCCGACCAGCAGCGCGACGAGCGTCCGGCGGCTGGCGAGCACGCGCGTCAACGCCTGCACGGCCATCCCGAGACACGTCCGACGAGACCTGCGCCGGCCAACTGAATCAGGACGCCTGTCTCCGGATCGCGAGTGCGACCGCGCGGGACTGCTCCGAAGCGCATCGGAATCACCTGGCGGGAACGGCGACGTACGAAGTCGCGGATGCGAGCGCGCTGACCCTGCCCGACCGGCACGACGACGCCGTCGTCGCGGAGGGCATTATGCATCATCCGCCCGGCACCGATGCGCTCGTCGCGCGGCTGCATCGTGCGCTCGTGCCGGGCGGCCGGCGCGCATGATCGTGCTGCACGTTTCGCCCTACTTCGCACCTGCCTGGAGCTTCGGCGGCGTCTGCCGCGCGGTGACCGACCTCGCCCGGACGCAGGTCCGCATGGGACATAGGCCACTGGTGCTCACCACCGATGCACGCTCGCGATCGTCCCGGCTGCCGGCGGGCGAGGATCGCGTGGATGGCATCCCGGTCGTGCGAGTCCGCAATCTGAGCCTCGCGGCTCGCGCGCGTCTCAACCTGTCCACGCCGGTCGGCTTCGCGTCCGCCTTGACGTCGCTGCTGGAGACCTACGCCCCCGACGTGGTCCACTGCCACGAGCTGCGCACGATCGAGACGCTGCAGGCGGTGCGCACCGTCCGCCGACGCCAGACTGCCGTCGTGCTCTCGCCTCACGGCACGCTGCCGCACGCGACGGGACGATCGCGGGCGAAGCAGCTCTGGGACCTGGTTTTCACCGCCCGCATGCTTCCGGTGTTCGACGGCGTCGTGGCGCTGACGAGCGCGGAGCGCGCGGACGTGGAGGCCCTCTGGCGATCACACGGGGCGCCGCTCGAGCCGGCCCGGATCCCGGTCGTGCCGAACGGCGTGGACCCGGACGCGTTCGCCGGACGTCCGCCGCGCGAGGAGGCGCGCGCACGCTGGGGGCTCGGCCGCGGTCCGGTCGTGCTCTTCATGGGACGCTTGACGCCGAGAAAGAACCTGCCGCTGCTCGTGGGCGCGTTCGCCGACGCCGCTACGTCGCTTCCCGAGGCGCGGCTGCTCGTGGCGGGACCCGACGAAGGCGACGACGTGGCGGCTCGTGCGGCGGCCGCCCGTCCCGGCGCCGCGGGACGGGTCGTCTTCGCCGGCGCCGTGGACGGCGCGGACCGGCTCGCGGCCTTTGCAGCGGCCGATCTCTTCGCGCTCCCTGCCGTCGGCGAAGGGTTTCCCGTCGCCGCGCTCGAGGCGCTCGCATGCGGAATCCCGGTAGTCCTGAGTCCCGAGTGCCACTTCCCGGAGGCGGCCGCGGCAGGCGCCGGACTGATCGTCGAACCGGCGCGCGAGCGTCTCGCCGCGGTGCTGAGCGAACTGCTGCCGGATCGGCCGCGCCTCTCGGCCATGGGCGTGCGGGCGCGGGATCTGGCGCGTCGCCAGTATGCGTGGACGCGCGTCGCCGCCGACATCGAGGCCGGCTATCGCGCCGCCATCGCGTGGCGACAGACGCATCCCCGATGAAGGCGGCCACGGCCGAACCCGGTGCGACGTCCAGCGTTGCCGCCAACGCGGCCGCGCTCGCGACGTCGAAGGTGGTCACCTCCAGCCTGCTGTTCGGCTGGCAGATCGTCCTCGGGCGGGCGCTGGGCAGCGCCTCCTACGGCGTCTACGGCACAATCGGCGCGTTGATGGCCGTCGGCGCGGCGATCGCCGACCTCGGCACGGGCACGATCGTCGTGCGGGACGTGGCCCGCCGCCCGGACCTGGCCGGCCGGTACTTCACGTCCTCACTGGCGTTGCAGAGCGTGCTGGCGCTGCTCGCGTATGCCGTGCTCCAGGCAGGCGCGGCCGCGCTCGGCTACGACGCCGACCTGCGCGCGCTCCTGGTGTTCGTCGGCGTGAACCTGCTCATCGACGCGGCCGGCACGGCCGGGCACAACCAGCTCGTCGCCGCCGAACGCATGTGGCGAACCGGGCTCATCAGCGTCGCGCACGTCGTCGTCCTCGTCGCGCTCGGGAGTCTTGCACTGGCGTTCGGCGGCGGACTGTGGGCGATCTATGCCGCGTTGGTCGGCGCCAGTCTGATCCGCGCGGTCCTCTATCTGGCTGCGGCGCGGCGCGCGACCGCCACGCCCGGCATGGTGCCCGGCATCGACCCGGGGCTGGCCCGGCGCGTGCTCGCGGCCGGACTGCCGCTCGGGGCGGCGGCCCTCGTGTCGCTCGCCTTCCTGCACGCCGACAAGCTCGTGACCACGGTGATCCTGGGAGTCGAGGCGACGGGGCAGCTGACCGCCGCATTCGTCCTCGTCTTCGGCGTCGCGGAACTGCTGGGCAGCACGTTGCTGGTGGCCACGCTGCCCGTGATGTCGCGCGGCGCGGCGCATGACAGGCCGGCCGCGAACCCGTCCATGCTGGAGTCGCTGATCTACGCCGTGCTCCTGATCGGCGTGCCGGCGGCGGCGTTGATCGCGTGGCTCGGGAGCGGCATCGTGCAGCTGCTGTTCGGAGCCGGCTATGCCGCCGCCGGAGCGGTCCTCCGCGTGCTCGGCTGGTGCGTGGTGGTGCGCATGCTCGAGGGGGCGATCGCGCAGGCATTGCTCGTGCGCGATCGACAGCGGGACGTGCTCGTGGCCCGCCTCGGCGGGCTGTGCGTCAATCTCGTCCTGACGATCAGCCTGCTCCCGCGGATCGGCGTCATGGGCGCGGCCGTCGGCACCCTCGCCGGCGAACTGGCCATGACGGCCTGCATGCTGGTCGCCCTCGCGCCTCCGGCAGAGTGGCGGCTCCGGATGGGCCGACGTGCGGTACGGCTCGCCGGGCCCATCCTCGTGCTGGGCGCTTCGGTCGCGGTGGCGGACTCCCGGCTTCCAGTGCTCGCGACCGCCGTCGTGGGGATCGTCGCGTACACGGCGGCCGCAGCCGCTACGGGGGCGATCTCGCGCCACCATCTCCTGCTCTTCCTGCGGGCGGTCCCCGGCGGCTCCCGCTTCCGACCCTCGTGAACGCCGGCCTCCCGCTCCGCGTCGTCCACATCTGCAAGGTCAAGGGCATCGCCGGCGCCGAGCGCCACCTGCTGTCGCTGCTGCCGGCTCTCGCGCGCCATGGCGTTGCGGCGACCCTGCTGGTGATCGAGGAGCGGGGTGGGGCGGCGCAGGACTTCTGCGATGCGGCGCGGCGGCTGGGCATTCCGGTCGAGTCGGTGGCCACCCGGCACCACATCGATCCGACGCTCGCCGGCCGGATCGCCGCGCGTCTGCGCACGTCTGGCGCGGACCTCGTGCACACGCATCTCGTACACGCGGATCTCTACGGGCTCGCGGCGGCGCGGCGCGCCGGCATCGCTGCGGCGGTCTCGTCGCGGCACGACAACAATCCGTTCCGCCGTCGGTTCCTGATCCGCTGGCTGAATGGCCGCGCGATGCGGAAGGCACGGCGCGTGATCGCCATTTCGCACGCCGTGGCCAGTTTCGTGCGGAACGTCGAGAGGACGGCCGCAGCCGCCATCGTGCCGATCCACTACGGGATCGAGGTTCCCGCGTGCGACGACGCGGCGCGCACCCGGGCGCGCCGCGCATTGGACTGTCCGACCGGCGTTCCCGTGATCGGCTTCGCCGGGCGGCTTGTGCACCAGAAAGGCGTGGACGTCCTGCTCGAGGGATTCAGCCGTCTGTTGCCCCTCCGTGCCGATGCACGGCTCGTCATCGCCGGCGACGGCCCGCTCCGTGCGCGGCTGGAGCGACTGGCCGGCGCGCTCGGGATCGCAGGGCGTGTGACCTTCGCCGGCTGGCAGGCCGACGCGACAGCCGTGATGCCCGCCTTCGATGTGATGGTGGTGCCATCGCGCTGGGAGGGACTCGGTCTCGTGGCCCTGGAGGGGCTCGCGTGCGCGCGCCCGCTGATCGCGAGCCGGGTGGACGCCCTGCCCGAGCTCGTGACGCACGCCGAAACCGGCCTGCTCGTGCCGCCCGGCGATCCGTCGGCTCTGGCCGATGCGCTGCGGGACCTGATCGACAACCCGGCACGCGCCGCGCGGATGGGCGAGGCCGGACGGGAACACGTCCGGCGCCACTTCACCGTGGAGCGCATGGCACGCGCGACGCTGGACGTCTATCGCGACGTGCTCGAGGAGGCCGCCGGTTCGTGCCTGCCGTCAACGCGTCCGTGAGAGATCGGGTACAGGCGGGGTGTGAGTCCTTCTCGCAACCGCTGCCGCCGCGAGCACCCACAGAAACGGCTGCATCGGGAAGAGATAGCGCGGCGTAGCCGGGAGCAGGCCGTGTACCACCAGCGGGTAGGCGATGGCGACGTACACGGGGAACCACTCGCGCCATCGCGTCCACGAGCGGACGCCCCCCACGAGCGCCAGCCCGAGCGCCGTGAAGTGGAAGCCATAGACGAGCAGGCGCACGATGAAGCCGGGTCTGGCCGCGATCCGCCAGAGGCCCGCGAACGATCTCTCCTCACGGAGCCAGCCGGCAAGTTCCTGCTTCGCTGACGGGCCCCCGAGATCCGTCGTGCCGTGCGGCTGCAGAAGCGCACCGCCGAGGTTCCGGAGCCGCCTCGCCATCCAGCCCGGGGGATCGGCGGAGACGAGTCCCAGCGCGCCATCCAGGTACCCGCGACCCGACGCGCGGAGCTGGTCCTCGCGTTCGTGGAACGCCGTGACCCCGAGCGGCCCGCCGTTCCCTTGCGCGCCGATCCACAGGTTCGAGCTGAAGCCCTCCGGCAGCGGACTGCCCGTGCTCCGATACAGTGCCGCGTGCCAGGGCAACAGGACCATCGCGGCGCCGACGAGCAGCAAGGCGGCCGCACCGGCGCCGCGGCGGCGGCCATGGACAAGACAATGCCCGCAGAGAACCACGGGAAAGAGCAGCAGCACGGGTCGCGTCAGCGCCGCCGCCCCGAGCGTGCCGCCGGTCAGGAGCGAGCCGGCGGCCGTGGGCTGTGCCGCGTTCCTGATGTGCAACAGCACGCCGCCGGCCAACAGCACCAGGAAGAGCGTTTCGGTGCGGATCAAGAACGGCTCGATCACGAAGGCCGGACCGAGACCGACGCCGGCTGCCGCGACGAGACTGCCGCGACGGCCACACCGCAGGACGCCGGCCATGAGCGCCGCGATCGCGGCGGTCGCAACCCCGAGGCAGACCTGCAACAGCCGGACTGTCGTCAGATACGCCGCGCTCGTCCCTGCGGCGCCGTCGGGCTCGCCGGCATCCGGCACCGCCACCCGGACCGCGGCGAGCGCGAGCGGATAGGCGGGACCTACCGTGCGCAGGGGCTCCTCGAGCGATCCATGCGCGAGCTGCCACGCTTGTTTCACGTACCAGGGGCCGTCGCCTCCCTCGAACCAGGCGTGCGCAGGCATCAGCAGCACCACGAGCAGACGAGCCGCCGCAGCCAGCACCAGGACGACGAGCAGGGACACCCCTGGAGCAGTCCGCCGTTTCATCGCGCCGCCGCGGAAGGTTCGGGCGCCGGGCTCGAGACGCGATAGACGGCAGCGCCGCCCGCCCTGTACACGAGCGTGAGAAACGGCGCGTCGGCCGGGCTGCTCCGTTCGCCGGGAAGGCGGGCCGGCGGCTTCCAGCGCCAGGCGCGATCGAGGCTCGACGGATCGCCGACCGATTCGGGGACCAGCACGTAGGAGATTCCCGCCTCGAGCAGCCGCTCGGCGTGCGCCGGATCGGCGGGGTCGCGCCAGAACGCGAGCAACGTCCGCTGCTCGTGTCGCGCGGCGCCGACGCCGTCCTCGCCAGCGAAGAAGGGCTGCATCCGGAAGTAGACGCAATCGCGTTCGGTCACCACGGGCGCCCAGTGCGCCTCCCAGTCATGCTGGCGCTCGTAGTCACCCGGATAGTTCAGGATGCGGACGCCGGCGGGCGTCCGGTCGCGAATCCAGCGCATGGCGCGCAGGTCGTTCGCCGACGAGAACGTGCCGAACCACGGAACGAGGGGCCGGGTGAACGGCAGCAGCACGTCCGCCATGAGCACGGCCATCGCCGCGAGCGCGGCGAACGCGGCCGTCACACGAACGCGGCAGACCGGCACGGCACGCACTCGCGCGGCCGCCATGATCCACACGAGCGTGCCGGCCCCCAGCGTGAGGTACGGCACGATCGGACCGTGCCAGGCCAGGCTGAACGGGTAGTTGAACCGGAAGGCCAGTCCGGTGACCGCCGGGACGGCGCGTTCGAGCCAACCCAGCACGCTCGTCTCGATGATCAGGACGATCCAGACGACCATCACGATGGCCCACGTGCGCCGCCGGCCCCAGACGAGCGCCCCCAGCACCGCCGCGAGCGGCCAGACGACCGCATGATAGAAGACGATCAGCCGCCAGTGCGACGGGTCGACGGAGTACGGCGATCGGATGCCGGCGCCGATGAGCGGCCACAACGTGGCAACCCACGGCGCAATCGTGAGCGCCGCGCCGACGGGAATCACGATGGTCGCGGTGATGAGCCGCCGGCGCGGACGCGCTCCCCTCCTGCTCCACCAGACGATGGCAAAGGCCAGCAGGCCCAGCGCGAGGATGACCGCGGTGTCCGCATGCGTCATCAGCACAGCGGCGGCGAGCACGATGGCCGCGCGCATGTCCGACGCACGGCCCGTCCGCAGGTACCGCATCTGCGCCGTCACGAACGCGATCAGGAACAGGAGCCCGACGACTGCCGTGTAGTGCGCGTCGAGCAGCGCCGTCCACATGCCTGCGCTCGACGTGGCGGCGACTGCCGTCGCCCAGGACCACCACGCGCGGTCGGCGGCCGTCGGTTCGGGCTGCACCGCCGGCGAAGCCTGCGGCTCGAGCGCCAGCTCCGCGCCAAGCTCCCAGGCGACGGCGACGACGAGGACTGCCGCCGCGTGGCTGACGCCCATCATCACCGCCGGCATCGAAGCCCCCGCGAGGGCCGATGCGGCCGCGAACAGCACCAGCGCTCCCGGGGAATAGAGGTAAGCGATCGCCGGACGCCAGGGCGCAAGGGAGTCCAGCGTGCCGCCGTCACGGACGGCGAGGGCGAGCATCCCGAATCCCTGCGCGTCGGTGTCGAGCGGCACCGGCAGGATCAGCAGCGGGACGGCCGCGACGATTCCTGCGACCGCGAGCACGCCGGCGGGGGGGCGCACGCCCTCGGCGAGCGGCAGCCCCCGGCGCCGCCGCGCAGCCAGCACGAGCAGCAGCCAGGCGGCGGCGATCGCGGCCGGCGAGAACGACCACAGCGCGGCAACCGTGACGCCGACGATCACGACGCACGCGAGCGCGGCCACGGCGCGCAGCGGCGATCGGCCGCACGCCGCGACGGCGACGCCGGTCAGCAGCGCGATGACGAGGGCTTCCACTAGGGCGGCTGAATTCCTTCCTGCTCCGGCCGGTGGACTGCGGCCCCCGTGGCGTAGAGCGCGTACCCGTCGGTTGTGCGCCAGAGAGGCGCGACGGCAGGCGCCGGATCCAACGCCTCACCCGCGCGGCGGTGGTACACGACGTAGTCGAACGCCTCCGACAGCGCGGACGGTGATTCGTCCGGCTCGCGGTAGTCGAGGCCGGCGAACCGGCGTCGATCGAGATGGAAGCGCGCCATTGGCGGCACGCCGCCCACCCGGCTCCCCGCCGGCAACCGGTTCAGCGCCGCCGCCAGATCGTACAACCCGCCGATCCGGACCCGGTGCCGATCCGCGTTCGTCATGAGGGGTGTCCGCGCGAGCACCGCTTTGTGCTCGACGCTCTTGCGAAAGGCCGCGGCCGTGGCGTAGAGGCTCACGGCCAGCGCGGCAATGGTCGCCACGCGAAGCCGTCCGGGCGCGGAACCGGCGGCGATCCACGCGGCGGCATCGGTCAGCATCAGCGCGCCCATCGCAGCCAGCAGCGGAACGACCGTCATGAGGAAGCGGGCGTCATAGCTCGCCAGCCACCACCAGGCGGCGGCGTACGGCGTGAGCAGCACCAGCAGAACGTAGGCGGCGTCCCGCTGGCAGCCACGCCGCACGGCACGAACGACGGCGAAGGGGATCGCGGCGGTGAAGATCCAGCCGCTGATACCGAAGTGCCGATCGGGCGCCAGCATCACACCCGCGGCACCGATTGTGTGGCGGGCGAGGTCGGTGAACGCCGTGGGCGGCACCACGAACCCGTGGAGCGACAGGTTCCGGATGTACCACGGACCCGCCACGGCAGCGGTGACGCCGAGCACGGTGGCGAGATCGACCCACGGCCCTCTCGTGCGCGCGCCATGTCCGTCCGCCATGGTCGGTCTCGACAGCACCAGCCAGACGAGCGATGGCAGCAGCGCGAGCGTGCTGTTCTTCGTCCACATCGCCAGGCCGGCTGCGATCCCCGTGCACACCAGCGCGCCGCGCGTGCCGGATGTCCACCATCGCCACGCGAAGATCGCGGTGAGCCCCACGTAGAAAGCGGCGGGAATGTCGGTATAGCCGGTCGAGGCCCACCGCCCGAACACCGGCGTGAACGCGATCAGCGCGGCCGCGACCACCCCCGCACCGCGTCGCGACATGTCGCGCGCCAGGATCCCTCCGGCACCAATCGTCCCGATGGCCAGGAGCGCGGCAACGAGCCTGGGCAGCCACTCGGACACCGCTCCCGCGGCCCGATACGCAAGCGCGTACGCGATCGGCACGAGCATCGGGTAGGTCTCGTGAAGTCCCTCGCCCACCGGCAGGGTCCCGGTTTCGGCGATGTGGCGGGCGAAGGGGGCGTAGAGCGCCAGGGCGTCCCCGATTTCGAAGGGCCAGTAGACCGCGTTGAAGAGGATGCCGGCGCAGCACACGGCGATGCCGGCGATCAGGACAGGAGCGAGCGGCTCGCGCAGGATCGCGCGGGATGGCGTCCTGACGCTGCGACCGGATTCGCGCGAGCGGCCGCCTGCGGCCGCGGCAGCCGGCCACCCGAGCAGACCCGCGGCGGCGCCCAGCGCGAACACCGGACCCTCCGGCCACACGAGCATCGCCCAGAACGTGCCCAGGGTAGCCAGCCCGAGGCCGAACCCCGCGGCCGTGACCGCACGTCGCATCTTCGGCAGAGGCAATGATAGTGTATGGCCCGTACGACCCCACGCGAATGAAAACGGACCACGGGCTGGGCGCCTCCTGCGAGGGCCAGGCCCCGACCGCATCCGATGCGACTGGCCCGGCCCCCGCATCACGCACGGCGAGGCCGCTACGGGTGCTGCAGATCATCACACGCTTGAACATCGGCGGGCCGGCCCGCCACACGCTGACGACCGCGCGCGAATTGCGCGCCCTGGGGGTCGTGCCGCTCGTCGTTTTTGGCGCCGCAGACGCTCACGAGGGCACCTTCGAAGGCGGACCGGAGGCCGAGGGCTGCGAGGCCGTGCGGATCGCCGCGCTCGGCAGGCCCGTCCGGCCCTGGCACGACATGATTGCGCTCGCACGCCTGACGCGGCTCGTGTTCGCCGAGCGGCCGGACGTCGTCCACACGCACACGGCCAAGGCCGGCGTGCTCGGCCGCCTCGCCGCATTCGCTTACAACCTGACCCGCCGTGACCACTCGCGATGCGTCGTCGTCCACACCTTCCACGGCCACATCTTCACCGGCTACTTCGGCGCAACGGGAAGCCGCCTGGTGCAGCTCGTGGAGCGCGTCATGGCCGGCGTGACCGACCGGATCCTGACCGTCTCGCCGCGCCTGCTGAACGACATCTGCGTCCACTTCCGCGTCGCGCACGCCGAACGGGCGGAAGTGCTGGAAATCGACGCCGGCCTCGAGCCACTGCTCCACCTCGAAGGCCGATCCCCGTTGCGTGGCGAGCTCGGCTTTGCTCCCCACCATGTGGTCTTCGGCTACGTGGGGCGGTTCGTGCCGATCAAGAACCTGCCGACCCTGCTGCGCGCGTTCGGCCGGCTCTCGGCGCGCTGCGACCACGTCCGGCTGCTGCTCGTCGGCGACGGCGAGCTCCGGCGATCCATGGAGAGGCTGGCGGCCGAGCTCGGACTGAACGGCCGCGTACACTTCACCGGCTGGGTCCGCGATCTCCCGGCCATCTACGGCGCGCTGGACGTCGCGGTGCTGACGTCGATCAACGAAGGCACGCCGCTCGTGCTGCTCGAGGCGATGGCGGCCGGACGCCCCGTGATCGCGACGGCCGTGGGCGGCGTGGAGGATCTCATCGACGGCGGGCGCACCGGGCTGCTCGTGGCCGCCGGGGACGAGGATGCGCTGGTGACGGCCATGGCGCGGGTCGCCGCGTCGCCGGACGAGCGCGAGCGGCTCGGACAGGCCGCCCGCCGCGCGATTGCGGACGCGCGTGGCAGGCACACGACGGCTGCACGCCTGGCCGCGCTCTATCACTCACTGCTCGAGGAGCGGCGTGTGTGAAAGTCCGCATCGAGCGGAGACCCTCGCCGCCTGAGCTGTGTGCCTCGCGAGCCACAGCCACGCTCGCCGCCCCGGCCCGCATCATGGGCACGGCGAGCATCATCATGATCCCGTGCACGGCGAACGCCGCCGCGAGCACGAGTCCGAGCACTGTCACAGCCATCGTCACGCCCGACCGCCCGTTCGCGTCCGACTGCAGCGAAGACGCGCGAGCGAGTCCGGTGTGACAGCTCATCCTTCAACTTGTACTGGACGGTCTCTTGCATGAGTGGTCATGCCCGGAGCACGGGCATCAAACCTTCGAACAGGGAGACGTCATGGCAGTACGCAAGGCAGCCGTTCGCCCCGCCACGCGCGCGGGAGCCAGCGTGGCCGCCGCCACGAGGACCACGGCGAGAAGCACGAAGTCAGCTCCGACCACCAAGCGGTCGACGACCAGGAAGACCACCACGAAGAGCGCCGCGCCGACCACCCGCACCAGGAGCACCAGCGCGGTGAAGAAGACCACCGGCAGGAGTGCGACGAAAGCCCCGCGGAAGCACGTCGGCGACGTGATCGGTCTCGGCCCGGCGAATCCGCCGAAGCCGGCATCGCGACCGGCGAGCCGCGGCAGACGGCCGAAGGGAATCGAGATCTCGACGCGCGGGCAGGGAAGACTCCCGCAGGCCCGGGTGACCGGAGGCTCGAGCCGGCGCTAGAGCGAGGCGGGGCTCAGCTCCGCCCCGCCTCTCCCGTTCCACCGGTCGCGACTACAGATAGCTCAACCACCAGTCGCGACGCCGCGCCTTCAGCCGCATGTAATAAAGACAGACGCCGTACAAGCTCGCGACGACTGCAAACCAGACGGCGTAGACGACGCCGAGGTCCCACCCGTAGTCGGACGGAAACGCCTCACGCGGGCTTCCCAGCGTCGGCGGCGGCAGGAACAGGAACGGTGTCGCCCCGTACCGGACCGCGTTCATGGCGATCGCCACCGCGTGGACGACCGGGATGTGGAGCACGAAGAAGAACAGCGGCACGCGGCCGAAGACGAGCAGCGGGTCGCGATCGCCGGCGCGCAGCCGATCGGCCCACGCGAGAAACAGCAGCGCCGGCCCGAGCGTCATCAGCAGGAACGTCAGCGATGGCGGATACTTCGTCGCGTTCAGGAACGACAGGACGGTGAATAGCGGCGCGTCCTGAACCGCCCACGGCCGCGGGTCGCCGTATCCGTTCAGTGCGCGCACCACGACGAAGCCGAGCGTGAGCGCAATGCCGGGCCGGATCAGCAGCCGGCGACGACGCTCGGGCGGCAGATCGTAGACGCGCCCCAGACAGAAGCCCGCCGCCATCACGCCGATCCACGGGATCAGCGGATACGCGACGATCACGAGCGGCGACAGCGAGAGCAGTCCCGGCACGTGAAGCACCTGCCACACCGGGCCCAGGGGACCGGGCTGCTGCGGAGTCACGCCATCGAACAGGTTGTGACCGGCAATCATCGCGACGGCGATCGCCAGGATCGCGCGCCACGGCAGACGGATCAGCGCGGCCAGCACGATCATGCTCATCCCCAGCGCCCAGAAGACGAGCAGCAGGAACGGCACCTCGAACACGTCGAAGAAGAAGCCGGCCCTGACGACCGTGAACTCGAGCAGGACAAGCCAGAGCCCACGCGTCCACAGGAATCTCGACAGCTCCGGAACGGTCCCGCCGCGACGAAGGCGGAGGTACGCGCCGATCCCGGCGCACAGCATGAACACCGGCGCGCAGAAGTGCGTGATCCACCGGGTCAGAAAGGTCGCCGCCGTGGCCTGCGTCAGATCCTCGGGCGGAAACGCCATCGCCGGCGCATGGACGAAGTCGCGCGTGTGGTCGATGGCCATCAGGACGATGACGAGACCGCGGAGGATGTCGACGGACTGGACGCGGGTGCGTGCAACCGGGGGCGCGACCGTGCCGGGCGGCGCCGTCGAGACGCTTCCGGCGGCGGGAGATATCCCTCCGGAAATCTGATTGCCCATGCGAGGACCAGGGGGACGAGCGTGGAGGGCAGAGTATACCGATCGATCCCTCCCGCGCGGGCGATTTCTGCGGCGCGCTCACCCACATCTCACCTCGCCCTCACGGCACGCTGAGGACTTCCGGCGCCTCCACGGACGATGCTCGCGGGAAATCGCGGGCACCGTGCGCCCGCCTGCCAGCCAGACCGGAGGATGCATGAACACGCTTGCCCTGAGCCCGGCCATTCATCACACGACCATCCGCGTGACGACCACCAGCCCGACGGCATTCGTCGATCTCACGGAGCGCCTGCAGGCCTGCGTGAGCGGCATCCGCCTCCGCACGGGCCTCCTCACGGTCCAGACCCGTCACACGACGACCGGCATCATCGTCAACGAACACGAGCCGCGACTGCTGGAGGATTTCCGGGCGCTGCTGGAGCAGCTCGCCCCGGCGCAGGCCGAGTACCGTCACGACACGGCGCCCGCGCGCGACGGGCAGCCGCCTGAGGCCGAGCGCCGCAACGGGCATGCACACTGCCGGGCGCTGCTGATGCCGACGTCCGCCGGCCTGACGGTGGCGGACGGACGGCTGCAGCTCGGGCGATGGCAGCGGGTGTTCCTGCTCGAGCTGGACGGCCCGCAGGAGCGGGAGATTGTGGTGCTGGCGGTGGGGGAGTGCGAGCGATGATTAGGGCCGGATTCTGTCCGGCCCATTTGATGGCCGAACTGAAGTTCGGCCCTACGTTCTACTCGTCGCGCAGGACGACGACCGGGTCGACCCGCGTGGCGCGGTGCGCGGGCACGATGCACGCGAGCGTCGCGATGGCGCCGATTGCCGCGACCACGCCGCCAATCGTCAGCGGATCGGTCGGCTCGACGCCGAAGAGGAGCGACTCCATGAGCCGGGTCAGGGCCACCGACCCGGCAACCCCGACAGTCGCACCGATGCCGGCCAGCGAGAGCCCCTGACCCATGACGCTCGTCAGCACGCGGCTGCGCTCCGCGCCGAGCGCCATGCGGATGCCGATCTCGCGGCGTCGCTCGCTGACCATGTAGGACAGCACCCCGTAGGTCCCCACGGCCGCCAGCAGCAGCGCGAGGCCCGCGAAGATCCCGAGCAGGCTGGCGATCAGCCGCGGACGGTTCAGCGACTCGGCGAAGACCTCGTCCATCGCCCGGAGCCTGATGATCGGCAGCGTCGGATCGGCGGCGCGCACGACGCGCTCGATGGACGGCGCAAGCGTTTCGACCGGGAGCGTGGTCCGAAGGGCGACGTGCATGTTCGTCGGCGCGAAGTTGACGTGCCGGACCGCACTGCCCTCGTGGAAGTACACCTCTGTGCCCGTCTTCTGATCGACGCCCCCCTGCTTCACGTCCTTCGCGACGCCGACGATCGTCATCCAGATCTCCTCGGGACCGGTCGACGGCGCCACGCGTGCGCCGAGCGGCGATCGGTCGGGCCAGAACGTCCGCGCCATGGTCTCGTTGATGACGACCACCGGCGGGCCTTCCGCGTCGCTCGGAGTGAACCCGCGCCCCTCGACGATGGGGATGCCCATCGTTTCGAAGTAACGGTCGGCGACCATCTGGTAGTAGTCGACGTTCTCGTAGGGGCCGCCCTCGGGCGCGGTGTAGCCCTCGATATCGGTGTCGTTCGCGTCGACCCGGCGCTGCGGCGGCAGGCCCCGCATCAGCGTGACGCCCTGCACGCCCGGGATGGCGGCGAGCTCCCGCTGGATCCGCTGATGGAACGCGTGGACCATCACGGGCTCGGAATAGGTCGCGGTCGGCACGTCGAGCGCGAAGGTCACGAGACGCGACCGGTCGAAGCCCGCGTCGACGTTCAGCAGGTTGACCACCGTCCGCAGCATCAGGCCGGCGCCGACCACCAGGAGCACGGCCAGGGCGACTTCGGCGGTGACGAGCGCGCGGCGGACGTAGTGACGAGCGCCGGTCGACCCGCGCGCGCCCCCCTCCTTCAGCGCATTCGCGACGCCGCCGGACGACACGCTCAGCAGCGGCGCCAGCCCGAAGATCGCGCCGGTCACCACCGCGACGGCAAGCGTGAACAGCAGGACCGCCGGGTCCACCGCGATGTCGGCCGAGCGCGGGAGGCTGTCGGGGAATGCGGCGGTCAACGCGCGCACGCCGCCGTACGCCAGGCCGAGTCCCAGGACCGCGCCGAGCAGCGCGAGCAGAATGCCTTCCGTCAGGAATTGCGCGATGAGGCGGCCCCTGCCGGCGCCGAGCGCCAGCCGGACCGCGAACTCGCGCTGCCGGGTGGACGCGCGCGCGAGCAGCAGGTTCGCCAGGTTCGCGCAGGCGATGAGGAGCACGAAGCCGACCGCCGCCTGGAGCACCCAGATCGCGCGGCGCGCGGAGCCGACGATCTCCTCCTGCAGCGGCTCCATCTGCATCGCGTGCGCGTTCTCGACGAGGCTGTAGACGTGGTTGCGGACGCCGACGCGCTCGCCCCAGTTCGCCATCAGCGTGCGCAGTTCCGTCTGCGCGGCCTCGAGCGTGACGCCGTCCTTCAGCCGGCCGATCAGATAGAGATAGTGGTTGCCGCGGTTCTGGCGGTTCTCGGGATTGAGCCGGAGCGGCAGCCACACCTGCACGCCGGCGTCCATGACGTCGAAGCGGGGCGGCATGATGCCGACGACCTCGCGCCGGACGCCGTTGACGTCCACGGTCTGCCCGATCAGGTCGCGCCCGCCGAAGACGGACTGCCAGATCTCGTGCGACAGGATGACGATCTCGGGGCCGTTCTCCCGCGTCTCGTCGCGCGTGAACCAGCGGCCGGTCTGCGGCGAGACCGCGAGCGCCTCGAGCAGCTGCGCGTCGACGCTGCCGCTGACGACGCGCCGCGGCCGGTCCAGCGCGGCGAGGTTCACCTCCGAGGTCGTGAACGCGCCGATGACCGAGAAGGACTGGTTCATCTCGCTCATCTCGAAGTACTCGGGCGGCGAGACCCAGAACTGGTCGAATCCCAGCGCCGGGAAGCGGCTGGTCAGGAACACCAGCTGCTCCGGGCTCGGGTAGCCGAGCGGCCGCAGGATGACGCCGCGCACCACCGAGAAGATGGCGGTGTTCGCGCCGATGCCGAGCGCGAGCGTCAGGATCGTCACGGCCGCGAACCCGGGCGCACGCACCAGGTTGCGGATGGCGGAGCGGAGGTCGCGGCGGATGTGGTCGAGCGTCATCGGTGGATTGGACGAGACCGCCCGGAGCCAGGTTGCAGGCGACGGCGATGCCGGGTCAGCACGGCGGGCCGTCGGCCATGGCGCCGATGGACCAGGACGTCGCGCCCCCGGAGCACGACACGCTGCCCCCGGTCCCGCTCCAGCTGAACCTCACGGGCCCGAGCAACTCGCCGGTTGCCAGCAGCCTGCCCGACGTCATCGAGTGCCCGGTCACGGCGACCCGCTGCCGAAGCTGGCCTGCGCCGGCAGTGCGGGGAGGGTGACCGGTATGGGCTCGACGGGGCCGCCGCACGCGCCAAGTCCCATCGCCAGGAGCACGGGAGCGAGACGCCGCATGGACCAGCCGGTTACGCCCGGACCCGGCGATCAGCAAGTGACCTGACCCGCTCGTTGCACGGTGACGCGGGCGTTGTAATCGGGCTCCAGGGACCCGGGCGCGACCAGGTCCGGATCCAGAAGGACGTTGCCCTCGGGCCAGTGCACCTCGAGGTTGCCGGGCTTGATCGGCGCTTCCATGAGGCGGCCGGTGAACGCGCCGTGCGCCGATCGCAGGATCACACGGGCGCCGGGCTCCAGCTCGAGCCGCGCGAGATCCTCGCGGCTGATCAGGATGTCGTCGCGGGACGCCCCCGTGAGCGGATCGACCTCGCGCTGGACCATGGAGTTGAACTGCTTGCCGCGTCGGGTCGAGACGACCAGGGAGTCCGGGTCGGCCACCGCGCCGGTGACGGTCACGGCCGAGAAGCGCGCCTTGCCGTCGGGCGTCGCGAACCGTCCGTCGGCGAACAGCGTCGGTCCGCCCCACTGGATCTGATCGCCCTTCGCCGCCAGCGTCTCGATCCCGGCGTAGAGCGGCACGGCCCGCCCAATCTCCTGCCGGACCGCGGCGGCGTCCTCCAGGCCGGCCAGATGGGCGCGTTCCGGCCAGGTGCGAATCATCACCTCGCGGAAGACCCACCACTCCGGCTGCGCGGAGCCGATACGCCGCCCCGGGATCTCGGGCGAGAAGATGATCCGCCGCTCCGTCGACGTCTCGGTGCCGCCGCCGGGCGACTCGTAGCGCGTCGCCGCCGGCAGCAGGAGCACCTCGCCGTCGGACGGCGCCAGCATCGCGGACGACAGGACGATGTCCTGGTGCACGCGGAGCGCCGGCCGGCGGAGCGCCTCGAGCGATCGCGCCTCGCCGCCGAGCGTCTCGAGGAAGTTGCCCCCCACCATCCAGAAGAGATCGACGTCCCCCTCCGCCGCATGCGCGACCATCTCGGTCGCGCTCCAGCCGGGGCTGTCCGGCACGTCGAAGCCCCATACCTCCGCCCATCGCGCGGCGGTCTGCGCGTCGACGCGCGGCACGCAGCCGACCTCGGCGCCTCCCTGAACCCCCGAGTGGCCGCGAATCGGTACGAGGCCGCGGTTCGGCCGGCCGGGCAGCCCCCGCGCGAGGCCGACGTTGATGAGCGCCTGGATGGTCTCGACGCCGTGCACGTGCTGCGTCAACCCCATCGACCAGACGAACACGGCGTTCGGCCGCGCGATCAGCAGATCGGCGAACGCCTCGATCTGCTGACGTGAGACGCCGCTCTCCGCCTCGATCCGATCCCAGTCCGTCGCACACGCAGCCCTCACCGCAACGTCGAACCCGGTGGTCCGCTCCCGCACGTAGGCATCGTCGATGCCTCCGCGGTCGACCAGGCCGCGCAGCACGCCGACGAGGAACGCCAGATCGCCGCCGGTATGCACGTGGAACCAGTGATCCGCGAGCGCCGTGCCGCGCAGGGCGCTCTCCGCGATCGACGGGATCCAGTACCGCTCGAGCCCCGGCTCGCGGTA
Source organism: uncultured Bifidobacteriaceae bacterium (assembly GCA_964446605.1). GTDB lineage: Bacteria > Acidobacteriota > Vicinamibacteria > Vicinamibacterales > JAENWD01 > JAENWD01. Next base: position 65,071 of record CAYUPN010000005.1, read on the forward strand.
CGGATTGACGACGGCGATCCGTGCGCCGTTCTTCTTCGCGGCGTGCAGGTACTTCGTCGTGACCGGCTGGTTGTTGGCGACGTTGGATCCGAACAGGACGATCAGGTCGGCGCCGAGCCAGTCGACGTAGCTGCAGGTCGAGGCGCCGTGCCCGAGCGTCGCCTTCATCGCCGCGGTCGAGGCCGCATGGCAGAGCCGGGCGGAGTTGTCGACGTGGTTCGTGCCGAGGAACCGCGCCGCTTTCTGGGCGGCGTAGTAGACCTCGTTGATGATGCCGCGCGACGTCAGGTAGAACGCCAGGCGCGCGGGGTCGGCCTCGCGCGCCACCCGGGCAATCCGCTCGCACGCCTCGTCCCACGAGACGACGTGGAACCCGCGCGCGCCGGCAGCGCGCAGCATCGGATACGGCAGCCGGCCGAGCTCGCGCAGCGCCTTCGAGCGCGTGCCGGCCAGCGGCTCGACGTCCGCAAGCACCGCCGGATCCAGCGCCGGCGCCGTGTTCAGGCGCATCAGCTCCAGCCGAATCATGCACAGGTGCGTACTCGGCAGGGTCCAATCCGACAGTCCGGAGGTGCCGAGTGCGCAGCCGTCGCAGACGCCGTCCCGCAGGATGCGCCACGCGAACGGCAGCTGGTCGCGGTTCTCCCACGCCGTCCGCAGCATCTCGCGGTAGTGGCGGGGCTTCTGCGCGTCGAGTCCGAAGAGCGCCATGGCCAGCGGCTATCATACGTGCACGCTCATGTCCGGCACGCCCCTGAACCCCGCGATCCGCCCGATCGACGTGCATCGCCGCGGCGCCACCGGTCCCGTCGAGGACCGGGTTGCGGTCGAGCTGCCGCTGCAGGTACGGCTGAACGGCGAGCCGTTCTCGGTCATCATGCGAACGCCGGGCGCCGATCGTGAGCTCGCCCTCGGCTTCCTCTTCTCCGAGGGCGTCGTCTGCTTGCGCGAGGACATCGATCGCGTGATCGACGACGAGCCGGACGCCGTCGATGTTCACCTCGTCGGCGAACGCCGCGCGGCCGCCCTGCAGGCGCTCGGCTCGCGCCGTCAGGTCACGATGAACTCGTCGTGCGGTATGTGCGGTCGTCGCGAGCTCGAGTCGCTCAGCGTCCCGCTCACTCCGCTGCGCGCCACGTGGAACGTGTCAGGACACGTGATCGCGCGCCTGCCCGACGCACTCCTCGAGGCGCAGCGCGCGTTCGCCGAGACGGGCGGACTCCACGCCGCCGGTCTGTTCGATCCGGATGGACGGCTGCAGGCCAGCGCCGAGGACGTCGGCCGCCACAATGCCGTCGACAAGCTGCTCGGCCGCACGCTCGACGCCGGCGCTCTCCCTCTCTCCCACTCCGTGCTCGTCGTCAGCGGCCGCTCGTCGTTCGAGATCGTGCAAAAGGCCTGGCTCGGCGGCGTTCCGGTCGTCGCGGCGGTGTCGGCCCCCTCGAGTCTCGCCGTCGATCTGGCGCGCGAGGCGGGCATCACGCTGCTCGGCTTCGTGCGCGACGGGCGGTTCAACGTCTACGCACATCCCGAACGCATTGCGCCGACAGAGGACGACTGAGTCCACGTCGTTCCTCCCGTCGGGAATGGCGTCGATGTGGCGCAGTCTGCGCCGGCAGGAAGCCCGGCCCAGGTGGGAGAGAGCCGTCAGGCGCCGGGAGCGACGTCGAGCGTCAGCGGCGACTCGACGGGAATCGCGGTGCCGTCCGCCGCGACGGGCGCAATCGTCACCTTCCACGGGCCATGATCGCGCAGCGCGTCGGGCGGCAGCAACGGCGTCTGGATGGCCGCCCGCTCGGCGGGGAAGATCGAGCGCGGGATATTCATCCGCTGCTCGTGCTCCGGCGCGTCGCCGTCTGCGGCGCGCCAGCGAATGGAGAGCTGCACCGGCACGCCGGCGCCAGACGACTCGTCCACCGGCAGCCAGACGGCATCTCCGCCGTTGTTCGCGACGATCTGAATCGACGTGCCCGCTTCGACTGCGTTCACGCCGCCGACAACGCGCAGCTGGCCGCGCACCTGACGGGTACTGCCGTCCGGCACGGGCCAGTCGTCGGCCATCAGGGTGATCGACTCCACGGCAACGCCGAGCTGCCGCGGATCGCCGTCGGCCTTCCAGGGCGGCGTCACGATCGTGATCTCCCAGCGGCGCGGCCTGAGCGATTCCGGCGGACACGCACGCAGCGAGAGCGTCCGGCTCCACGTCGCCTGGACCGTGTCCGAGAACAGCGGGCAGTCGTTGACGGTGAGCGTGAGCGGCGTGCCGCCGCGCGGCGCGCCGGTCAGCACCAGCCGGAGTGAGCGCGGCACACGGTCGGGCTCGACCGGCACGATGAGGCTCGCGTTGCCGTCCGTCCAGCGATAACCGATCGGCACCCCTTCCTCGTCGTAGAAACCGGATTGCTGGACGTTCCAGCTGTCCGCTGCACTGCGCGAGGCAAGATTCAGGTACGAGGGCCGGGCCTGCGGCGTGTAGGCGAGATGCAGCCGCGAGGGGCCCTCGTCCGGAATGACATACACCCGGACGTCATTGCGGCCCGTCGACAGCGCCTCCGGCGCGAGCAGCGCGCCCCATCGTCCGCGGTCGAAGTCCGGGTCGAACGTCCGCGTGACCGCGGCAATGGTGCCGTTGACCGCGATGGCGAGCTCGACATCAGCGAGAATGCCGCCGTCGTCGCGCACTTCGCCGGTCACCAGCACGGGCCAGACCAGATCCTCTGTGGTCAGCCACGACCAGCGGTCCGCGGCCTCGACCTGTGCGTGCCAGGGCCCGGTCACGATCCGGAACTCGTCGACCTTGCGGCCCACGAGCGCACGCGGCGCGCCGGGAGGCGCAATGGGCGGCCAGCCCGGCCCGCTGCCGAACAGCGCGACCTTTCGCGCCACGGCCTCGTCGCGCTCGGCCGCCAGCGCCGCCGCGTCGATCCGCAGCCGATCCCGCGCGGCGTGATAGAAGACCGTCTTGACCGAGTCGTTCGCCTCGCCGCCGGGAGATCCCTCCGCCTGCCACGTCAGCGGCACGCCGATCAGCTTCGCGATCGTCGGCATGACGTCGACGCTCTGGACGTTGCGGTCGTCGACCACGCCCTCCCGCTGACCCGGCGCCTTGACGAACAACGGCACGGGTACCGTATCGGCCAGCGTGTCGTCGTCCACGCCCTTGAACGGCAGGCCGGCCCTGAAGCTCACGCCGTGGTCGCTCGTCACGACGATCAGCGCTTCGTCGTAGAGACCGGCGTCCCTCAAGCGGTCAAAGAGCCGTCCGAGCAGCGAGTCGACGTACCCGACCTGCAGCAGGTGACGGCGGTACGCCAGCGTCGGCAGCCATTCGTCCGTCGTCCAGAGGCCGCTCCTGTTGTCGATGCCCGGCATGCGCGTATCGATGCCGATCTGCTGGCCCGACGGCAGGTAGACGTATGGCTCGTGCGGCAGCAGCGCGTGCACGAAATACAGCGTCGGCTGCGGGTCGTCGCGGCCGATCGACTGGATGAACTCCTCGGGGAGCGCGCGCCGATCGCGGCGGCTCTCGACGACCCAGCGGCGCCGCCAGTTGTTGGCGGCGATGAAGTCGCGCCAGTTCTCCGTCAGCGGCGGCAGGAGCTGGCGCAGATCGCGCGGCAGGCTCAGCGACGCGTATACGACCGAGGAGTCCAGCGTCATCGAGGCGAGCCGCACCGCAAGCGGCTCGCGTCCCTCATCACACAGCGACTCCGGACAGAACTGCGTGATCGACTCCATGACCTCGAGCCGGTAATGTCCGCCGAGCCACGTGAAGAGGTTCGAGGGATACGTCTTCCAGGTCGGCACGCGTCCGGGCGCCGGCGTCTGACCGGTCAACAGCGGCGGCAGCGCCCATCCCGTGAAGTCCGCCATCGTGCTGAAGTTGCGGTACCAGGTCGCGGTGTCCGCCAGCTCGGCGAAGGCCGGATAGTGATCACGGTCGACTCCGCCGTCCGCGTCCATCAGGGACGTGACCGGCAACTGGTCGAAGACGACGAAGACGATGGGCGGGACCGGCTTGTCGATCGTGGCGCGCGCGTCGAGCGCACGCGCATCGCCCCGCATGAACGGCGTCATCTCCGGCGCCGTCAGGAAGAGCAGCGGGAACAGCACCACCCCGATCGACGCGATCGAAAAGAACGAACGGACGATCGGGAATGCGGCGTAGCCCCACGCCACCGCGATCCCGATCGCGCCGGCGATGGCGTAGTGGGCGGGCGTCGAGAGCGACAGCCGATGCGCCATGACCTGCGAGGCGAGTGCCGTGGCGAGCAGCGCGATCAGTCCGACCAGCGCCACGCGGCCGGCCCGCGGCCGCACGAGCGCCGCGAGGATCCAGGGAAGCGCCAGGAGCAGCGGAAGCCCCAGCGAGATGACGGCGGCGAACCCCACCATCTCCACCGGACCCGCCCGATGGGCGACGAAGAAGTCGCCGTTCCGCCTGAGGATGTCGTAGAGCGGCTGCGCGACGCCGAATGCCCACAGACCGAGCAGGTGAGCAAGCGGGAAGAAGAGCGTGCGGACGTTCGAGCTCACGTGTAGCGCAGGAGCAGAAATGACCTTCGCGGGACCTGTTCGTCCCCGCAACCCCGGGAGCTCATGCATGTTACACGATGTATGCGAGGGGGCTGGGCCGTACTGGGCCTTGGCCTTGGGCCAGATGGGGGCTATCCGTTCATCTGGCCTCGCCCGAACGACGTCCACTGTTCACGCCTTACGCGGACGGTGGGCTGACACCCCCGCGCCACGTGGCTCCAGAGAACGGGTCGTGCCGAGCCGCGACAGCGCATGACAGCGTGACAGCGAAGGTTGCGACTGAGAGCAGCTGGTTGCCGCACTGCATCTGACGCCCAAGGCCCAAGGCCGAAAGTCCAAGGCCCAAAGATGGCCCAAGGCCCAAAGCCCGAAGCCCAAGGCCCAGCAGGGCCGGACTGACGTCCGGCCCTGCGACTACTGCCTCTCCTTCCTGATCTCCTCGAGACGCTTCTTCAAGTACTCCTCGTACTCCTTCCGCAGCTCGGGATCACGGGGCGAGCCGTAGATCTCGCGCGACTTGTACCTGCCCTCGTCGAACTTCTGCTTCGTCCACTCGTCGTGGATGTGCGTCTCGTCGGCGCGGTCGAGGATCGCTTCGACGAGCGCCGGCGGCACGAAGTAGATGCCTTCGCGATCGCCGAAGACGAGATCGCCCGGCATGACGGTCGCGTCGCCGATGCGCACCGGCACGTTGATGCCGGTCAGCATCACGTCGCTGATGGGCGTCGGATGCGCGTGCCGGAAGTACGCCGGCATCGGCATCTGCGCGATCCCCTCGAGGTCGCGGATCGAACCGTCGACGACGAGCCCGGCGGCGTTGGTCGCTTTCATGACGTAGTAGAAGAGGTTGTCGCCGACGACCGTGCCCCCCTCCTTCTTGCCGAAGACGTCGACGACGAGGACGTCGCCGGGCTGCAGCATGTCGATCGCGGTCTGGTTCGTGAGGCGTCCGTGTCCTGCCGCCTTTGCCCTGGCCTGGATCACCTCCTCGACGTCGGGACGCATCGGCATGAACTGCACGGTGAAGGCGCGTCCGACGAGCTTCGTGCCCGGATGCAGGATGCGGAACCCGTCGGCGTACTGGTTGGGGAACCCCTTGCGCGGCAGCACGGCCCAGATCTCCTCGGCCGACAGGCCGCGCGCGCGTTCGAGCAGCGTGTCCGGAATGCGGGGCCGGCCGTCGGGGAACCGCTCGAACGGGTTGGCGGCGCTCAACTCGATCATCTGCTCCGGAGTCAGGGTGAACAGCTGGGCGTCCGCGGGACGCGGCAGCCAGAGCGCGAGCGTCAGGACGACGAGCACGAGACCAGCCGGACGAATCGCCACGTCTTTCTCCTTGTGAGTGAGGGCGGCCGGGGCGCGCCGGCCCACCGGGCCGTGCGTATGCTAGCAGCACATGGCCCGTCAGGGCCGTCCGCACGCGCCGCCGCTGCCGGGCCGGGAGTGGCGGCTGCACGCGTCCGCTGTTGTTGTATGCTCCCCAACCATGTCCGAACAGATCCGGCGGCTCGCGGCTGCCCGGTGGCGCGTCGCCGCCTCGCTCACCGCGACCATGATGGTGCTCTACTTCGGGTTCATCCTGCTCATCGCCTACGACAAGGACCTGCTGACCCGCGTCGTCGTCCCCGGCCTGAGCATCGGGATCCTGCTCGGGGCGCTGGTCATTCTCGCGGCGTGGGTGCTGATGCTGATCTACGTGCGGTGGGCGAACCGGCACCATGACCATGCCGTGACGGCGATCCGGGAGGGGCGATGAGCGCGGAGCCGAACGTCGTCGCGATCGCCGGCTTCTTCCTCTTCATCGCGCTGTCGCTCGGCATCACGTACTGGGCGGCGAAGCGGACGCGGAGCGCGGAGCACTTCTACACGGCGGGCCGCAGCATCTCCGGCTTCCAGAACGGCCTGGCGCTCGCGGGCGACTACATGAGCGCCGCGAGCTTCCTCGGGATCGCCGGGCTGGTGGCGCTGTCCGGGTTCGACGGACTGATCTACTCGATCGGGTTTCTGGTCGGCTGGCCGGTCGTGCTGTTCCTGATTGCCGAGCCGCTGCGGAACCTCGGCAAGTACACCTTCACGGACGTGGTCGCGTACCGGCTGCGTCAGCGGCCCGTGCGCATCGCCTCGGCGATCGGATCGCTGGCGGTCGTGGCGTTCTACCTGATCGCGCAGATGGTCGGCGCCGGGAACCTGATCCGGCTGCTCTTCGGCCTCTCGTACGAAGTGGCCATCGTGATCGTCGGGCTCGTGATGCTCGCTTACGTGCTGTTCGGCGGGATGATCGCGACGACGTGGGTGCAGATCGTCAAGGCGGTGCTGCTGATGAGCGGCGCCGCGCTGCTGGCGCTGCTGGTGCTGGCGCAGTTCTCGTTCAACCCGCTGCGGCTGTTCGCGACCGCGGCCGAGTCGTACGGCAACGGCGTGCTCGGGCCCGGGCGGCTGGTCTCCGATCCGCTGGACGCGATCTCGCTGGGCATGGCGCTGATGTTCGGCACCGCGGGGCTGCCCCACATCCTGATGCGGTTCTACACCGTGCCGGACGCGAAGACGGCGCGGGTCTCCGTCAACTGGGCGACCGGCTTCATCGGCGGGTTCTACCTGCTGACGTTCGTGCTCGGGTTCGGCGCGATGGTGCTGGTGGGGCAGGACGCCATCCGGGCGATCGACGCGGGGGGCAACATGGCCGCGCCGCTGCTGGCGGAAGCCGTCGGCGGGCAGATGTTCCTCGGCTTCATCACCGCCGTCGCCTTCGCGACCATTCTCGCCGTCGTCGCGGGGCTGACGCTGGCCGGCGCCGCGGCGCTCTCGCACGACCTGTGGGTGAATGTCGTGCGCGGGGGCAAGACCAACCCGACAGAGGAGTTGCGGGTCGCGCGCGTCGCGACGATCGTGCTCGCGCTGTTCTCGATCCTGCTCGGGCTCGCGTTCAAGGGTCAGAACGTCGCCTACATGGTGGGGCTGGCGTTCGCGATCGCGGCGAGCGCGAACTTCCCGGCGCTGGTGCTGTCGGTGTTCTGGCGGAAGTTCACGACGCGCGCGGCCGCGGCGAGCATGGTGGCCGGGACGGTGTCGAGCCTCGTGCTGATCTACTTCTCGCCGACGATCCAGGTGGACCTGCTCGGCGAGGCGTCGGCGCCGTTCCCGCTGAGCAACCCCGGCCTGATCTCGATGCCGCTCGCGTTCCTCGTCGCCATCGTCGTGGCGCTCGCCAGCCCCGAGCCCGAGGCGGAGCGGCTGTACGAAGAGGTCGCGCAGCGCGCGCTGATCGGGGAGCTGCCGCCCGCGAGCACGCCGACGCAAGCGTGAGACGCCGGACCTTGGGCCCTGGGC
>CAYUPN010000006.1:0-40251 GCA_964446605.1 uncultured Bifidobacteriaceae bacterium
CGTCGTGCGTGGGCTGCTCGAGCGAGCCGGCGTGCCGCTGGTGCTCGATGCCGACGCGCTCAACGCGTTCGCGCAGGCTCCGGAGCGCCTGGTCGGATCCGAAGGGCGCGACGTCATCATCACGCCGCATCCCGGAGAGATGGCGCGCCTGGCCGGCGTGACCACCGCCGAGGTGCAGGCCAACCGGCTCGAGGTCGCACGGAACTTCGCCGAAGCCCGCGGCCTCTACGTCGTTCTGAAAGGACACCGCACGCTCATCGCGACGCCCGAAGGGCGCGTGTTCGTGAACCCCACCGGCAATCCGGGCATGGCGACCGGCGGCATGGGGGACGTGCTGGCCGGGATGATCGGCGCCTGGGTGGGGCAGCTGCTGGATGCCGAGGCGGCATGCCGTCTGGCCGTGTACCTCCACGGCTTCGCGGGCGACCTCGCCGAATCGTCGGACGGGGACGTGGCGCTGTCGCCGCGCGACCTGCTGGATCACCTCGGCGAGGCGGTGCTGGAGCTGACGGCGCGGCGCAAGGTCGAGCGCGAGGGCTAGCGGCCGGAACCGTCCGGGCCGCGTCGCGCCGCCGATGCCGGCCGGTCGCGCAGCTGCGCTTCGAAGCGGTCGAGCTCAGCGTCCGGCATGCTGTACGTATGCGACGCGTCCGGGAAGCGCCCGGCACGCACGTCGGCGACGTAGGCGTCGATGGCGCCGCGCACGATCCCCGCCAGCGCGGCGTACTGCCTGACGAACTTCGGCGGGCGGTCGGGCAGCAGTCCCAGCAGGTCGTGCCAGACGAGCACCTGGCCGCTGCATGCCGGGCCGGCGCCGATGCCGATCGTCGGCACGGTGAGGCGTGAGGTGACCGCCGCGGCGACCTGGGGCGGCACGGCCTCCAGGACGACGGCGAAGCAGCCGGCGCGCTCGAGCGCGAGCGCCTCGTCGAGGAGGCGGCGCGCCGCCGCCGCGGTGCGTCCCTGCGCCCGATAGCCCCCCTGCAGCGCGGCCGATTGCGGCGTGAGCCCGGTGTGTCCCATGACCGGCACGCCGGCGGCGGCGATCGCGCGGGCGCGCGACAGCGACGTGCCCGCCCCCTCGAGCTTCACCGCGCCGGCGCCGGCGTCCTTGACGAGACGGATGGCGCTGGCGACCGCCTGCTCGTCGGAGACTTCGTACGCGCCGAACGGAAGGTCCGCGACGACGAGCGCACGCCGCGCGCCGCGGACGACCGCCCGCGTGAAGACGACCATCTCGTCCAGCGTCACGCCGACGGTGGACTCGAGGCCGAGCACGGTCGTGCCCGCGGAGTCTCCCACCAGGAGGATGTCAATTCCCGCCTCATCCGCCAGACGGGCCGACGGGGCATCGTAGGCGGTCAGCATCGCGATGCGATCGCCGCGCGCGGCCATCGCGGCGATCTCGGGAACGGTGACGCGGACGGGCGAGTGCTCACGGGACGGAACGGTCATGGCTGGCGAGAGATCCGCGAGGGCGGGCTACAGGCCCGCCATGCCCGGATCGTTCAACGGCACATTATCGATCAGACGCGTGCGTCCCAGCCGGACGGCCAGCACGAGCGTGGGCTGGCCGTCGAAGTCGGCCACATCCACGTAGTCGATCTCGAAGCCCTCCAGCGCGGTTCGCGCCGCGGCCGCCGGATCGCCGCCCGTCCGGTGCGCCTCCACCGCGTGCCGCAGCGCGCGCGGGATGGCCGTCGCGCGTGCGCGCTCGGCGGGGGAGAGGCGGACGTTGCGCGAGGAGCGCGCCAGACCGTCCACCTCGCGGACGGTGGGCACGACCCGGATCGCGAGCGGCAGGTGCACGTCGCGCACGAGCTGCCGCAGCACCGCCACCTGCTGGGCGTCCTTCTGCCCGAGATACACGACGTCGGGGCGCACGATCGAGAAGAGCTTCAGGCAGACGGTGGCGACCCCGGCGAAGTGTCCCGGTCGCGCGGCGCCTTCGAAGCCGGCGGCCGGGCCATCCAGTTCCACGCGCGTCGCGTGCCCGGGCGGATAAATCTCCTCCGGCGGCGGAACGAAGTAGACGTCGACGCCCTCCGTTTCCGCGATTCGCGCGTCCTCGCGGCCAGGCGGTGGATACGCGGCCAGGTCTGCGGGGTCCTCGAACTGGAGCGGGTTCACGAACGCGCTGGCCGCGACGACGGCGCACTCGGCGCGCGCGGTCCGGAACAGGGCCGCGTGTCCCTCGTGCAGCGCTCCCATTGTCGGCACGAAGCCGACCGGGCCACGGGCGCGCATCGCGTCGAGCCCGGCGCGCACGTCGTCAATCCGCCGAACGAGCTGCATGGTTTCGATTGCGTGTCGAACGCCGGTCAGGCGGAGGCGATCTCGAGCCGCCTGCCGTCCGGCGCGTGCGCAAGACGGACGGTGATCGCGTCACCCGGGAGCGGCGCCGGGAGCCGGTCGGCCCATTCAATCGCGAGCACGCTTTCCGCGTCGACGAGATCCTCGAGCGCGAGGTCGGTGACCTCGGCCGGCGACAGGCGATAGAGGTCGATGTGCTGCAGCGTCAGCCGCCCGCCGCGGTACTCCTGCACGATCGTGAACGTCGGGCTGCTGACCGCCTCCGGATCGATGCCCAGACCGGCGGCGACACCTCGCACGAACACGGTCTTCCCGGCTCCCAGATCGCCGTGGAGCAGCACCGTCGTCCCGCCGGTCAGCGACTCGCCGAGACGCCGGCCGGCCTCTTCCGTCTCGTCCGCCGAGCGGAGGAGACGCTCACTCGGAGCGGTAATTCGGCGCCTCCTTCGTGATCACCACATCGTGGACGTGGCTCTCGCGAGCGCCGGCCGGGGTGATCCGGACCATGCGGGCCGTGCGCTGCAGCGTCGGGATGTTGGGCGCTCCGCAGTAGCCCATGCCGGCGCGCAGCCCGCCGACGAGCTGATGAATCATCACCGCCACCGGGCCCTTGTGCTGAACGCGTCCTTCGATGCCCTCCGGCACGAGCTTGTCGACGCCGCCGGCGTTGAGATCGAAGTCGTCCTGGAAGTAGCGGTCCCGGCTGCCGCGCCGCATGGCGCCGATCGAGCCCATGCCGCGGTACTCCTTGAAGCTGCGCCCCTGGTAGATGATCATCTCGCCCGGGCTCTCGTCGGTCCCCGCGAAGAGATTGCCGATCATCGTCGTCGATGCGCCGACGGCAATCGCCTTCGTGATGTCGCCGGAGAACCGGATGCCACCGTCGGCGATCACCGGCACGTTGTGCCGCGCCGCGGCGCGGGCGCACTCCATCACCGATGTGATCATCGGCACGCCCACACCCGCGATCACCCGCGTGGTGCAGATCGATCCGGCCCCGATGCCCACCTTCACCGCGTCGACGCCCAGCTCGATGAGCGCCTCGGTCGCCTCGGCAGTCGCGACGTTGCCGGCGACGAGGTCGAGGTCCGGGAACTGGCGCCGGAGGCGCCGCACCATGTCGAGCACGCCCTGCGAGTGTCCGTGGGCGGTGTCCACGACGATCGCGTCCACGTGCGCGGCCACCAGCGCTTCGGCCCGTTCCGCCGCGTCGCGGCCGACGCCGATCGCCGCGGCGACGCGCAGCCGGCCCAGCGAGTCCTTCGAGGCGTTCGGGTACTTCACCATCTTCTGGATGTCCTTGACGGTGATGAGCCCCTTCAGCCGGAAGTCCTGATCGACGACCAGCAGCTTCTCGACCTTGTGCTGGTGGAGGATCTCCCGCGCGTCCTCCAGCGTCGTGCCGACCGGGACGGTGATGAGCGGGTCCTTCGTCATCACCTCCTCGATCGGGCGATCGACGTTGGTCTCGAAGCGGAGGTCCCGGTTCGTCAGGATGCCGAGCAGCCGTCCCTCCTTGCGGCCGCCCTCGGTGATCGGCACGCCCGAGATCCGGTACTTCTTCATCAGCTCGAGCGCCTCGTGGATCCGGTTCTCCGGCGCGAGCGTGATCGGGTTCACGATCATCCCGCTCTCGGAGCGCTTCACGCGGTCGACTTCCGTCGCCTGCTCCTCGATGCTGAGGTTCTTGTGGATCACGCCGATGCCGCCGTGCTGCGCCATGGCGATGGCGAGGCGCGACTCCGTGACCGTGTCCATCGCGGCGCTGACGAGCGGGACGTTCAGCGGGATGTTGCGCGTGAAGCGCGTCGTCACGTCGACCTGGGCGGGCACGACCTGCGAGTGCTGCGGCACCAGCAGGACGTCGTCGAAGGTCAGCGCGGTCGTGATGGCAATGCCGAGATCGAGTTCGGAGGGCGCAGTCTTCACATCCATGGCATCTGGTCAGCGATGAAAAACGGAAAAGGCCGACACGCGTCGGCCTTCACATGCAGGAGAGAGCGGCAGGGGACGGCGCAGCGTCCGGCTCATGCGCCGGCTCCATGGCACTTCTTGTACTTCTTCCCGCTGCCGCACGGGCACGGGTCGTTGCGGCCGACCTTCGGCTCCTCGCGTCGCATTGTCCGGACGGCGGCATCGTCGCCGCCGGTGCGGGAGGGCCGGCCGGCAAACGGGGACGGATCGGCCACGGCCGCAGCCGCCGGAGCGGCGCCCGCGCCCGACCGCAATCCCGCGAAGGCGGACGGCGTCTCGGCGGGGTTGTTCATGGTGAGCGCCGGCTGGCGGCGAGGCGCCGGGCGGCGGGGCGCCGGCGCCGGAGCGCCGTCCTCGGCCCGCACCGGGCGCAGGTGCGACAGCGCGCGGACCATGTCCTCCTCGATGCGCGCCTTCATGTCCTGGAACAGCGCGAAGCTCTCGCGCTTGTACTCGACCAGCGGATCGCGCTGTCCGTAGCCCCGCAGCCCGATGCCTTCCTTGAGGTGATCGAGGCTGTAGAGGTGATCCTTCCACTGCTGGTCGACGATCTGGAGCATGATGTCGCGCTCGACGCGGCGCGTGAACTCCGGACCGAGCAGCTGCTCCTTGTCGACGTTCTGCGCCTCGATGCGGCTCCAGAGCGCGTCGCGCATCTCGGCGGTGCCCATCGTGTCGAGCGGCAGCTTCTCCAGTTCCACCGGATCGAGGCCGAAGACCCGCACGGCCTCCTGGCGCAGCCCGGCGAGATCCCAGTCCTCCGGGTCGGACTCCTCGCTGGCGAACCGCTCGACCATGTCGTCCAGGATGTCTCCGGAGAGCGCGAGCAGATACCCGTGCGTGTCGGTCTGCTCGCCGTCCTCGTCGAGCGGAATCGCGCCCTCGAGCAGCGCGCGGCGCAGCGTGTAGATGTTCTCACGCTGCTTGTTCATGACGTCGTCGTACTCGAGGAGATGCTTCCGGACCGAGAAGTTCTGCGCCTCGACCTGGCGCTGCGCGCGCTCGATGGCGCGGGTGACCATCCCGTGCTCGATCGGGACCCCTTCCTCCATGCCGAGGCGCTGCATCAGCCCCGAGATGCGATCGGAGCCGAAGATGCGCATCAGGTCGTCTTCGAGCGAGAGATAGAAGCGCGACGATCCCGGATCTCCCTGGCGTCCGGCGCGCCCGCGCAGCTGGTTGTCGATGCGCCGGGCCTCGTGCCGCTCGGTGCCGATGATGTGCAGCCCGCCGACCTCGACCACTTCGCGGTGCTCGGCCTCGCACTGATCGCGGAACGCGGCGAAGATGCGCTCCCAGGCCGCGCGCGGGACACGGTAGAAGCTGTCGAGGTGGTAGAAGTAGACGAACTCCTCGTCGTCGACGAAGCGCGCCTGCTCCTTGGAAATCCGCTCCGCGACGTCCTCGGCGAGCGCCTGCTGGCGCGCCATGAACTCGGGGTTGCCCCCGAGCAGGATGTCGGTGCCGCGGCCCGCCATGTTGGTCGCGATGGTCACGGCCCCCTTGCGGCCCGCCTGCGCGACGATCTCGGCTTCCTGCGCGTGGTACTTCGCGTTCAGCACGACATGCCGGATGCCGCGCTTCTTCAGCATCGACGAGAGGCGCTCGGACTTCTCGATCGAGATGGTGCCGACCAGCACGGGCCGGCCGGTCTCCTGCTTCTCGATGATGTCGGTGACGATCGCCTCGAACTTCTCGCGCTCGGTGCGGTAGACCGTGTCCGGCTCCTCGACGCGCCGCAGCGGGCGGTTCGTCGGGATGACCACGACGTCCAGCTTGTAGATCTTGGCGAACTCCTCGGCCTCGGTCTCCGCCGTGCCGGTCATGCCCGCCAGCTTCTCGTACTTGCGGAAGTAGTTCTGGAAGGTCACCGTCGCGAGCGTCTGGTTCTCGCGCTCGATCTTGACCTTCTCCTTCGCCTCGACCGCCTGGTGCAGGCCGTCGCTCCACCGCCGTCCCGGCATCAGGCGCCCGGTGAACTCGTCGACGATGATGACCTGGCCGTCCTTGACCATGTAGTCGACGTCGCGATGGTAGAGCGTGTGGGCCCGCAGCGACTGGTTGATGTGATGGAGCAGCGGCATGTTGGCCGGGTCGTACAGGCCGCCCGGCTGCAGACGATGCGCCAGCAGCTCCTCGCACCGCGCCATCCCGCTCTCGGTCAGCGCGACGGTCTTGTGCTTCTCGTCCTTGATGAAGTCGCCGGTCGCCTCGAGCCGCTCCCGGTCCTCGCCCTTCGTGTCGCCGCGCGTGACGGCGCCCGGCTTCAGCTTCGGGATGATCCGGTCGACCTCGTAATAGAGGTCCGTCGACTCCTCGGCGGGGCCGGAGATGATGAGCGGCGTGCGGGCCTCGTCGATGAGGATGCTGTCGACCTCGTCGACGATCGCGTAGTGATGACCCCGCTGCACGTAGTGCGCGAGGTCGAACTTCATGTTGTCGCGGAGATAGTCGAAGCCGAACTCGTTGTTCGTGCCGTACGTGAGGTCGCAGCCGTAGGCGACCTGCCGCTCCTGGTCGTTCAGGTCGTGCTGGATGACGCCGACCGTCATCCCGAGGAAGCGGTAGACCTTGCCCATCCACTCCGAGTCGCGGCGGGCCAGGTAGTCGTTGACCGTGACGACGTGGACCCCCTTGCCGGCGAGGGCGTTCAGGTAGGCAGGCAGCGTCGCGACGAGCGTCTTGCCTTCGCCCGTCTTCATCTCCGCGATCCGGCCCTGGTGCAGGACGTACCCGCCGATCAGCTGCACGTCGTAGTGCCGCATGTTCAGCACACGGCGTCCGGCTTCGCGGACGACGGCGAACGCCTCCGGGAGCAGGTCGTCCAGCGACTCGCCGTCGGCGACCCGGCGGCGGAACTCCTCCGTCTTCCCGCGCAGCGCCTCGTCGGACAGCTGCTGCATCGCCGGCTCGAGCGCGTTGATCGCCGAGACGACGGGGAAAATCCGCTTCAGCTCACGCTCGTTCTGCGTGCCGAAGACCTTGGCGAGAATGGTGCCGAGCATGTGACAGATGAGGACCGGAACCGCGCGGGTATCAGTCGATTGTAGCCGGGCGGCTGAGGACCGGTCAAACCGCCGGTGTGAGGCGGCACGCCGGGCGGACAGGGCCGCAACGGGAGCGGCGGGGTGTTACGGGCGGGCCCGATCGAGCAGGAACTGCAGCGGGTTCATGTGCCGCCCGTACACCAGCACCTCGTAGTGCACGTGCGTGCCGGTGGCGCGCCCCGTCGCGCCGGCCAGGCCGACGACGTCGCCGCGCCTGACCTGGTCGCCCGGCTTGACGAGGATGCGGTCCAGGTGCGCGTAGCGGGTCGACAGGCCGAAGCCATGCTCGAGCAGCACCATGTTGCCGTAGGCGCCGGACCGCTCCGCGCGCGCGACGGTGCCGTTGGCGGTGGCCAGCACCGGGTCGCCCCGATCGGCGGAGATATCCAGACCCGTGTGGTAGTCGGGCGCGCCCGTGAAGGGATCGCGCCGCTGGCCGAAGCCGTCGGACAGCCAGCCCTTCGCCGGCCAGATCGACGGCGTCGCGCCTGCCAGCGCCTGATGGCGCTCGACATCGACCTCGACGACGTGGAGCCGGTTCTCGAGCGCGTAGAGCAGATCGCTCAGCATGCCGAAGGTGTCTTCCGGCGATCGGCCCAGATTCGGCGAGAAGAGCGTACGCGCGGAGCGCAGCCCCAGAATCGGACCGCCGGCGGCCCGTGACTTCACGATGGCCGGCAGGTTCTGCATCGCCCGCGCGGTTTCGGGATCCAGCGCGGTGCGCTCACCCAGGTCGCCAAGCGCCGCCTGCAGCGACTGCAGTTGCGTCGTCAGCTCGCCGGTGGCTGCCCTGAAGTTGCGGTTCTCGAGGTCCAGCCGCTGCGCATCCGCGCGCAGGACTTCGATCTCCGCGACGGCGCTCCATCGGATGCCGAGCCCAATCAGCACCGGCAGCAGGAACAGCGCGACCAGCGTGGACGCCACGGGCAGGGGACGCACGCCAAAGCGGCGGTACGTGCCTGTGCGGCGGTCGGCGACGACGATGGTGTAACGACGGGAGCGCTTCACGGGCATACGGCCGGAGGTTTCCGGGCGGCGGGGTCAGCCGCAATCGCCGACTCTACCACAGGGAGGTTCTCGGCCGGAACTCCCGGTGGCGTCATGGCGAACAAAGCGCGAAGGGTTCTCAGGCCTCATCCCCCCGGAACTGCAGCGCCTCCATGGCGTGGGGCGGAAGCACGTCGAGGTCGTCGGCCAGGTCCGCAATCGTCCGCGCGACCCGGAGGACGCGGTGATACGCGCGGGCGGACAGGCCGAGCCGCTCGACGGCACGCACCACGATGCCGCGAGCGTCCGGCGTGATCCGGGCCTCGCGCTGCAGCCGCCGGCCGTCCAGCCCCGCATTCAGGCGTCCGGCGCCGCGCGCGGCCTGGCGGGCACGGGCCGCGAGCACCCGCGCTCGCACCGCGGCCGACGGCTCGCCCGGCTCGGACGCCTGCAGCTCTGACGCGGGCAGCGCCGAGAGCGGCACGATCAGATCCAGCCGGTCGCGCAACGGGCCCGACAGCCGCCCGCCGTAGCGCCGCACCTGCGGCTCCGCGCAGATGCAGGGACGGCGCGGGTCGCCATGGAAGCCGCAGGGGCAGGGATTCATGGCGGCGACCAGGGTGAACCGTGCCGGGAACGTGGCGGTGCGGGCCGCGCGGGCGACGACCACCGTGCCCTGTTCGAGCGGCTGGCGCAGGACTTCCAGCGCGCGCCGCGAGAACTCGGGGACCTCGTCGAGGAACAGCACACCGTGATGGGCGAGGCTGATCTCGCCCGGGCGGGGGAGGGTGCCGCCCCCGACGAGCGCCGTGTCGGAGATCGTGTGATGCGGCGCGCGGAAGGGCCGGCGGGTCACCAGCCCCGCGTTCGATCCCAGCAGGCCCGCGACCGAGTGCACGGTCGTGACTTCCAGGGCTTCGTCGAACGTCAGCGGGGGCAGCACGCCCGGCAGCCGCCGGGCCAGCATGGTCTTGCCGGCGCCCGGCGGCCCCACGAGCAGCAGGTTGTGGCCCCCCGCCGCGGCGATCTCGATCGCGCGCCGCGCCAGATGCTGCCCGTGCACGTCGGCCAGGTCGGGGATGTCGGCCGGATCGTCGTCGTCGCGCCAGGGGGCTGGCCGGACGCCCGCCGCGGCGCGCTCCGGATCGTTCAGCAACGTCACGGCGTCCGCGAGGGAGTCGGCGGGCAGCACGGTCAGGCCTTCCACGACCGCCGCTTCCCGGGCGTTGGCGCCCGGAACCAGCAGCCGCCGGAATCCACGGGCGCGTGCGAGCGCGGCGACGGGCAGCACGCCGCGCGTCGGGAGCATCGATCCGTCCAGCGACAGCTCGCCGACGATGAGCGTGTCGGTGATGGTGCGCTCGGACACGGTGCCCGTGGCGGCGAGCACGCCGAGCGCAATCGGCAGGTCGAAGGCCGTGCCGGCCTTCCGCACGTCGGCCGGCGCGAGGTTGACCGTCACGCGCAGGAGCGGGAACTCGAACCCGGAGTTCCGGATGGCGGAGCGCACCCGATCGCGGCTCTCGCGCACGCTGGTATCGGGCAGGCCGACGAGGAGGAGTGCCGGCAGGCCGAACGCGACGTCGACCTCGACGTCGATCGGGATCGCCTCGAGTCCGAAGAGCGCCGCCGAGCGCAGAGAGGCCAGCATCGCGGCCCGCCCGTGCAAAGACCGGTGCGGGGCGGGCCCGTTGCGGATCGGGCCGCGTTTGCGCGCCGCGCGTCGCGGCCGGCTGGAAGGTTGAAGAAAACGCGGGACGGCGCGGCTGCGCGGATCGCAGCCGCTGCACTGCCGCCGTCAGTCGCCGGAGGGGGCCGGCAGGTAGATCGTCAGCCGCTGACCCGGATTGATCCGGCTCGAGCGCAGCCGGTTCCACTGCTTCAGCTCCGACACCGTCGTCTTGTACGTGCGCGCGATCTTGGAAAGGGTGTCCCCGCGGCGCACGCGGTAGACGTGTCGCACGGTCCCTGTCGTGCCCGATCGATTCGAGGCCGTCAGCGACGCGCGTTCGACGCGGTCGGCCCCTGTTGCGACCGCCGGGGCGGGACGATCGGGCCGCGAGGCCATCAGGACCGCCGGCGGCCGCGGGACGACCAGTTTCTGACCCGTGCGCAGCGGCGAGCGGATGGTGAGGTAGTTGGCTTCCGCGAGATCGGCGCGACGGACTCCCAGTTTGCGGGCAATCGTCGTCATCGTCTCGCCGCGCCTGACCGTGTGCCAGTTCAGCGCGCCGCGTTCGGCCGGCGGCGTCTGGTCGAGGCGGGCCTGGAGCCGCGCCGCCGCGCCGGCCGGCACGCGCAGCACGTAGCCGTCCGCCCGCAGCGGCGTCGTCCATCGGCGCAGTTCGGGATTGAGCTGCTCGACGGTCGTGACCGGCTCCTCGATCCATTCGGCAACCCGGCGCAGATCGACGGGCCCGGTGACGGTGACGGCCTCGACCGCCGGCGCCGACGCGGGGTCGGGCGGCGTGAAGCCGTACTGGGCCGGATTCCTCGCAATGATGACGGCCGCCAGGATCATCGGGACGTACTCGCGGGTTTCGCGCGGCAGATAGCGGCGTCGGGCCGCCGAGAGCTTCCAGAAGTCGGTCAGGCCCGACTGCTTCATCGCACGGCGGACGCGTCCCGGCCCGCCGTTGTACGCCGCGAGCGCCAGGTGCCAGTCGCCATCGAACATCGACTGCAGCGTCTTCAGGTAGCGCGCCGCGGCATGCGTCGATTTCTCGGGATCCTGCCGCTCGTCGATGTACCAGTCGTGGCGCAGCCCGTTCTCGATCGCGGTGGGGCGCATGAACTGCCAGACGCCGCGCGCGCTGGCGCGCGACAGCGCGTTCGGCTTGAAGGCGCTCTCGATGAGCGGGACGTACGCGAGATCCAGCGGCAGCCCTTCGGCGCGGAAGACGCTCTGGATCATCGGCAGGTACTGCGCGCCGCGATCGAGCCCTTCCTGGATGAAGCTGCGCAGCCGTCCCTGGAACAGCTCGACGTACCGGAGGACCCGGTCGTTGAGCGGAATCGGAATGTCGTGGGCGGTTTGCGCGAGATCGGATTCGACGGCCTGCGTCAGCGCCTCGGTCGCGGCGACTTCCTCGTCCGAGAGCGCGAAGAGCAGATCGATGGACGCCGGCTCGGACGGCTTCTCGGAGAAGCCATCGCCGTCGGCGAGCGCCATGAGCTCCAGCGCGCTGATGCGATCGACCAGCCGGTCGAACTGCTCGCGCAGGCGCGGCTCGGTCCTGGCGCCGCCGGGCGCGGACAGCAGGACGTCGAGCGCCTGGTCGAACGCCCGGCGCGCCTGATCGAGGTGGCCGAGATCCAGCTCGCGCTGCCCTTCACGGTAATGCGCTTCCGAGCGGTCGATCAGGCTCTGGATCGGGTCGCCGGCAGGCTGAGCCGGCCGGACATCCTGCGGGGGAGGGGTGGGGCTGAGCGCCGGCCGCTCCTGGCGTCCGGCGGAGCCGCAGCCAGCGGCAATCAACGCGAATCCAGCGGCCGCCAGCGTCGGCAGCCAGGGAAGCTTCAGCATCGGGCGCTCCACGAGCTCCGCAAGAATCACTCCAGAGGTATCGGCCGGTGCTCCCCATCCGGGGAGCAGGAACGCACCGGAGCGTCCGAACCAACGCCTGTCGTGACTCGAACTCGAAATCAGTCAGTGACTTCGAGTGCGGGTTTGTGCGCACCGGGGAGGCGCCCTGGCGCCCCGCTCCGGCGTCCCGGCCTCAGAACCGGGTGTCTGGCTGCACCGGGACTATCGTCTGGCCCGACCCGCTGGGATGGTCGAGCTCGCAAACGCTAGCACTGCCTCGCGCGGGAAGTCAAGCGGACAATGCGGACAAGTGTCGAGCTATCAACAAGAAAGGGCCGGGCTAGGGGCGGACCCCGGTATAGCGCAAGAGCTTGTGCGCCTCGGCGAAGTCCCTGGCGGCCGGCGTGATGATCGTCCGCTCGGAGACGAGCAGCGTGCGTCCCTCGCGATGCGCCTGCCGGACATCGTCTTCGCACAGGAAGGCGACCGGTTCTTCGGCGGGGGCTGATGGCGATGCGGGGGCGGGCCGCGGGGCCGCCGGGGCCGGGACGGGCGCCGCGGCCGGGCGGCTTGCCCGCTGTGACGCCGCCGGTGACGGTGGCGCCGACGGCGGTGTGAAGCCGCGTGCACGCAAGTACTGGTCGATCCGCTCGGTGAGCGTGGCCCGGCTGATGCCTTCCGGCGGCGCCGGCGGGACCTGCGGCAGCTGCGGCCGCGTCGCGCCGGAGACCGCCGCGCGCGTCGCCATGGCCTGCGCCCCTTCCGCCGGCTGGAGCTCGTAGGCGAGCCGCTTGATGTTGAGCAGATGGCGCGGCGAGATGTTGTCGGACGTGATGTTGCCGCCGAAGCCGCCGCAGCCGAGCGTCATCGCCGGATCGAGTCCCGTGGTCAGGCCGATCGATCCGTGCGTGGTGGGGGTGTTCACGCAGATCCGGAATGCGGGCTTGTGCAGGCCGAACTCGAGGATGACCTCCTCGTTGCGCGCATGGATCGACATGGTGTGACCGATGCCGCCGTATCGGAGGATCTGCTTGCAGCGCTCGCACCCCTCCTTCCAGTCGCGCACGACGTACCACGACAGGACCGGTGCGAGCTTCTCGATCGAGAGCGGGAACTCGCGACCCACGCCGTTCAGCCGCGCGATGAGCGCGCGCGTGCCGGAGGGGACGCTGAACCCCGCACGCGCCGCGATGACGGTGGCGGGCTTGCCGACGAGCTCGGGATTCGGCAGCCGCTGCGGCGTCACGAGGACGCGCGCGAGCGCGTCGGCGTCGGCCTGCGACAGGAAATGGGCGCCGTGCGCCTCGAACAGGCGCGCGGCCTCGTCGGCGACGGCCGCATCGACGACCACGGAATTCGGGGACGAGCAGAGCACGCCGTTGTCGAAGCACTTGCCCGCCAGGATGTCGCGCGCCGCCTTGTCGAGATCGGCCGACGACTCGATGTAGCAGGGCGCGTTGCCCGGGCCGACGCCGTAGGCCGGCTTGCCCGCGCTGTACGCCGCTCGCACGAGGCCCATGCCGCCGGTGGCCAGGATCACCGCGACGTCGCGGTGCTTCATCAGCTCCTGCGTGCCCTCGAGCGTGACCGTGGTCATCCACCCGATGGCGCCTTCGGGAGCGCCGGCCTGCCGTGCGGCGGCCTCCATGATCTCCGCGACGCGCGTAATGCAGCGCGCGGCCGACGGATGCGGGCTGATGACGATGGCGCAGCGGGCCTTGAGCGCGATGAGGATCTTGTAGATCGCGGTCGACGTCGGGTTGGTGGAGGGGACGACGGCGGCGACGACGCCGAAGGGCTCGGCGATTTCGACCACGCGCCGGTCGTCGTGCCGCGCGATCACGCCGACCGTCTTCATCGGCCGGATGAACGCGTGCACGCGGTCCGACGCGAAGCGGTTCTTCTGCACCTTGTCGGCGACGACGCCGAAGCCGGTCTCCTCGACGGCCAGCGCGGCGAGCGCGTCGGCGTGCGGGCGCACGGCGGCGGCCATCGCGTCGACGATCGCGTCGATGGCCGGCTGTGACAGCTCGCCCAGGATCGTCTGCGCGGCGGCGGCGCGTCGTGCGAGCGCGCGCGCCTCGGCGACCGATGCCAGATCAAGATCGGAAGCGGAAGCAGCAGGTGTGGCCATCAGCAGGCGTGCAGCGGTATCCGCGCGCGACTGTACCATATTGCCGGAGGACGGAGAAAGCCGCTATGATGCGGCGTTTCTCGCGCCGATCTTCCGTCGGCCGGGCACGCGAAGACGACGCGTCCCGGACGTCCGTTCCCGAAAGGCCCATGCGATCACGCCGTCCGCTCCCGCTCGTCCCGTTCCTGATGCTCCTGGCTGCGGCCGCCTGCGGCGGCGGCGCACCGGCCGAACCGCCGCTGGCCACGCCGTCGCTGACGCTGGCGCGCTCGCGCGTCGCGCTCGGATCGCCGCTCGAGCTCACGTACCGCTTCGACGTGGCGCCGGAGGCGCGATTCGATCAGGACTACCGGGTCTTCGTGCACTTCCTCGATGGCGCCGGCGAGCTGATGTGGACCGACGATCACGATCCGGCGACGCCGACGACGCAGTGGACGTCCGGCGGGACGGTGGAGTACCGGCGCACGATCTTCGTGCCGATCTACTCGTACGTCGGCGAGGCCACCGTGCATCTGGGCCTGTATTCCCCGCGCGACGGGCGCCGCGTGCCGCTCGCGGGGACGGATACGGGGCTGCGGGAGTACCGCGTCGCGGACCTGCAGCTGCTGCCGCACACCGAGAACGTCTTCGTGCTCTTCAAGGACGGCTGGCACGGGGAGGAAGTGGCGCCGGACAATCCCGGAGTCGCCTGGCACTGGACGAAGAAGGAAGCGACGCTCACGTTCCGCAATCCGCGTCGCGAGGCGGTCCTGTACCTGCACGCGGACAACCCCGGTACCTATGCCGAGCCGCAGACGCTGACACTGACGGTCAACGGCGCACCCCTCGACACGGTGGCGATCACGCCGCGGCAGGAGTTCATCCACCGGGCCACGTTGACGCCGGAGCAGATGGGGGAGGCGGACATGGTCGAGGTCGTGCTGACGCTCGATCGGAGCTGGGTCCCGGCGCTCGTGGCCTCCGCCAACAGCCGCGACCCGCGCGAGCTCGGGATCCGCGTGTTCCACGTGTTCGTCGAGCCCCAATCCTGACCAGCCCGCGCGGGGGGGCGCCGGCGGCACCGGCCGGCATCCGCGCCACGGGCCCCGCGCGCCCGCCGGCGCCGTCCAATCGCGGGACGCCGACGTCCAAACCTGCGGTCCGACGGAGAGGGGACCGGAGTTGTTATAATCCGCAAGGCTCTCCGATACGGTGCCGGTAATTCATAGTCTGTCAACCGCTTGGCATGGAATTCCGCTGTAGGCTGGGGACGCCGGGCGGCGGGATCCTCGAAGCCGTCTACGCGGCCGAGAACGAGGCACTCCTCCGGCGCGACCTCGAAGAACAGGGGCTGGTCGTCCTCTCGATGCGCCCCGCCGGGGTGCTCGGGAGGCTCTCCCCGGCCTTCGCCCGCCGGCGCCGCATCAAGCGACGGGCCTTCCTGGAGTTCAACCAGGAGCTCGCCACGCTCGTCCGTGCCGGCATGCCGCTCGTCCAATCGCTCGATCTGCTCCGCCGCGGGCTGACCGATCCGGTCTTCAAGCCGGTGCTCGACGCCGTGCACGAGCGGGTCAAGGCCGGCGCCCAGCTCTCGGAAGCGTTCGCGGAGCACGGGGACCTGGTCCCGCGCGTCTACATCGCCTCGCTGATGGCGGGGGAGCGCAGCGGCAGTCTCGAGACGGTCCTGCGCCGATACATCGCGTACGAGCGCCTGATCGGCGGCGTCCGCCGGAAGACGATCTCCGCGCTGATGTACCCGGCCATCCTGCTCGCGCTGGCGCTGACGGTCGTCGGGATCATCGTGCTGAAGCTCGTGCCGGCGTTCGCGGACTTCTATGCGGGCTTCGGCGCGGAGCTGCCGACGATGACCCGCGCGATCATGGCGGTGTCGACGTGGGTGCGGACGTCGCTGCCGCTGCTGCTCCTCGGCGGCGTGGCGCTGGCCGCGGTGATCGTGAGCCTGCTGCGGCAGCCGGAGCAGCGGCTCCGGCTGGATCGCCTCCTGCTGAACCTGCCGTGGGCGGGAGGCCTCGTCCGGAAGTTCGCCGTGACGCAGATGGCGCGCACGCTGGCCACCCTGCTCGGCGGGGGCATTCCGCTGGTGCAGGCGCTCGAGGTCGCGGCCGGGTCGGTCGGCAACCGCTACGTCGCGCGGGAGCTCGCGGAGAGCGCCCAGCGTGTCCGCGAGGGGCAGTCGCTCTCGGCGACCCTGCAGGAGCGCGGCGTGTTCCCGGACGTCGCGGTGAAGATGACGGAGGTGGGCGAGTCCACGGGCGCGCTCCAGGACATGCTGAACAGCGTGGCCGATTTCTACGACGAGGACCTGGAGACGACGCTCGAGCGGTTCGTGACGGTGATCGAGCCGCTGCTGCTCGTCGTGCTCGGGATCGTGATTGCGAGCATGCTGCTCGCGCTCTATCTGCCGCTGCTCCAGCTCTCGTCGGTGGTGAGGTGATGGACGGACGAACCGCGGCCGAGCAGGCCGCCCAGGCGCTCGCGCAGGATCCATCGGCCGCGATCGGACCGGCCGAGCGCGCGGCCGAGATCGAGGAAACGCGGCGGCTCGCCGAGCGGTACCGGCTCGACTTCGTCGACATGGACCGGTTCCGGATCGACGGCGAGCTGTTCCGCACGATTCCGGCCGACCTGATGCTCCGCTACGGGTTCGTGCCGTACCGGCGCGACGGGCGCGCGCTCGTCATCGTGGTCTCGGATCCGCGGGACCTGCCGATGATCGACGAGCTCGCGACGCTGCTCGGCACGCCGGTGAAGGTCACCGTCGGGGCCCCGACCGCCATCCAGGCGATCCTGAAGAAGAGCGAGAGCTCGCAGCGGGTGCTCGAGGAAGCCACCGAGGGCTTCGAGATCCAGCTGCTCAAGGAAGACGAGGGGGCCGGCGAGGACAGCCTCACGGTCGAGCGGCTGACGAGCGACATCAGCCCGGTCATCCGGCTGGTCGACTCGACCATCTACACGGCGCTGCAGCGCCGCGCGAGCGACATCCACATCGAGACGCAGGACGATGCGGTGCACGTGAAGTACCGCATCGACGGCGTGCTGCAGCCGGCCATGCGGCCGATTGCCAGGCAGTTCCACTCCGCGATCATCTCGCGCATCAAGGTCATGGCGGAGCTCGACATCGCGGAGAAGCGCATCCCGCAGGACGGCCGCTTCAAGCTGCGGGTGCCCGGCAAGACGATCGACTTCCGCGTCTCCATCATGCCCAGCGTGCACGGCGAGGACGCGGTGATCCGCATCCTCGACAAGGAGTCGATCAGCGAGCAGTTCACGGAGCTGCGGCTCGACATCCTGGGCTTTCCCGAGCAGGAGCTGCGCCGGTTCCGGCGGTACATCACCGAGCCGTACGGCATGGTGCTCGTCACCGGACCGACGGGCAGCGGCAAGACGACGACCCTCTACGCGGCGCTGTCCGAGATCAAGTCGGTCGAGGACAAGATCGTCACGATCGAGGACCCGGTCGAGTACCAGCTCCGCGGCATCACGCAGATCCCGATCAACGAGAAGAAGGGACTGACCTTCGCGCGCGGGCTCCGTTCGATCCTCCGCCACGATCCCGACAAGATCATGGTCGGCGAGATCCGCGACCCCGAGACGGCGCAGATCGCCATCCAGTCGGCGCTCACCGGGCACCTGGTCTTCACGACCGTCCACGCGAACAACGTCGTCGACGTGCTCGGGCGGTTCCTGAACATGGGC
The DNA here is from genome assembly GCA_964446605.1 of uncultured Bifidobacteriaceae bacterium. Taxonomy (GTDB): domain Bacteria; phylum Acidobacteriota; class Vicinamibacteria; order Vicinamibacterales; family JAENWD01; genus JAENWD01. The sequence goes on from CAYUPN010000006.1 coordinate 17,678, forward strand.
GTGGAACCCTATCAGTTCATCTCGGCGCTCAACTGCGTGCTGGCGCAGCGGCTGGTGCGATTGATCTGCACGCACTGCAAGCGCCCCGGGACCGTCACGCGCCAGATGCTCGCCGAGTCGGCCATCGATCCGTCGCTGGCCGACACGACGGTCTTCTACGAGGGCGCGGGCTGCATCGAGTGCGGCGGCACGGGCTACAAGGGACGCACCGCGATCTGCGAGCTCCTCGATCTCTCCGACCGGATCCGCGACCTGATCCTCGACCGGCGGCCGACCTCCGAGATCAAGAAGGCCGCGCGCGAGGAGGGGATGCGCTTCCTGCGCGATTCGGCCGTCGAGCAGGTGCTCACCGGGCGGACGACCCTGCGCGAGATCAACAAGGTGACGTTCGTCGAATGAGTGTGCTGGCCAGGTTCTTCACGCCGCCCCGCCCGGACGTGGCGGTCGAGATCGCGGCGCGCCACGTCGCGGCGCTGCGGCTGCGGCCCGGCGCGCCGCCGGGAGTCGCCGCGCATGCGGTGGAGCCGCTGCCGGACGGCCTCGTCGTGCCGTCGATGACGGCGCCCAATCTCGCCGACCCGGCTGCGGTGGCCGCGGCCGTCGGGCGCGTGCTGAAGGAAGTGGGCGGCGCGCGGCACGCCGCGCTGGTCGTGCCCGACTCGGCGGCCCGCGTGTCGCTCGTGCGCTTCGAACAGGCGCCGCCGGAACGCGACCTCGAGGCGATGCTCCGCTGGCACGTCCGCAAGAGCGTCCCGTTCCGGATGGAGGACGCGCTGCTCACGTGGTCGCCCGGCGGCGCGCCCGCCGGCGGCGGCGTGGAGTTCGTCGCCGTCGCCGCACAACGCTCCGTCGTCCGCGAGTACGAGGAAGCCTGCGCCGCGGCCGGGGCCCATCCGGGCCTCGTCGACCTGGCCACGCTGAATCTGGTCAACCTCGAGCTGGCCGCGCGCGGCGGCAGCGGCGACTGGCTGCTCGTGCACCTCGCCGCCGACTACCTGTCGATGGTCATCGTCCGCGCCGGCGCGCTCATCTTCTTCCGGCACCGCGGCGCCGGCGAGGCGGAGGAGCTCGCGGACCTCGTGCATCAGACGGCGATGTACTACGAGGACCGCCTCGACGGCCGCGGATTCTCGCGCGTCGTGCTGGCGGCCGCCGGACGCCGGGATCTCACCGGGGAGGCGGCGCTGGATCCGCTGCGCCGCAGCCTCGAGGAGCGTCTCCGCGCCCGCGTGGATCCGATCGATGCGGGTCGCGCGCTGGCGGCGACCGGACGGCACCTGCCCGATCACCTGGCGCCGCTTGCCGGCATCCTGCTCCGGGAGGCCGCATGAGCCTGCGCACGAACCTCTCCACCCGGCCGTTCTACAACGAGCGCGCGGTGCAGACGGTGATCGCCGTCGTCGGTGCGCTCGTCGTGATCGCGACTCTCTTCAACGTCTGGCAGCTCGTGGCGTTGACGACGCAGGACCGGTCGCGGTCGGCGGAAGCGGTGGACGCGGAGCGCCGGACGCGGACGCTGCAGCAGGAGACGGCCCGCGTGCGCAGCGGCATCGACCGCGAGCGCGTCGCCGCCGTTTCGGAGGCGGCGCGCGAGGCGAACGCCGTGATCCGGGGGCGGACGTTCTCGTGGACGGCGCTGTTCAACCGCATCGAGTCGACCCTGCCGCCCGACGTGCGGATCGTGTCCGTGCAGCCGCGCCTCGACGAGGGAGGCCGGCTCACTGTCGCCCTCGTCGTCGAGGCGATGTCGATCAGCGACATCGACACGTTCATCGTCGCGCTCGAGGACACCGGGGCGTTCGAGAACCTGCTCGCGCGAACCGAGCAGGAGACCGACAGCGGCCTGATCGAGGCGCGGCTCGAGGGACGATATCACCAGGCCCGTGCGGAGCAGCCTGCCGGCGGGACCGACGACGGAGCGGCCCGATGACGACGCGGACCCTTCTCGCGCGGATTGCGGCGGACCGGCGCCGCGTGCTCGTGCCGCTGGCCGTGGCCGCGCTGGTCAACGCGCTCGTCTACGCCGCGGTCGTGTACCCGCTGTCGGCGCGGGCTGCCGGCGCCGAACAGCGTGCCGCCGCGGCACGGCAGCGCCTGCAGACGGCCGAGCGCGAGGCCGCGGAGCTGCGGAGCACGGTCGAGCGGACGGAGCAGGCCGACCGGGATCTCTCCCGGTTCTACGGCGACGTGCTGCCCCGCGACGTCGCGGGGGCACGGCGTCTGACCTACGGCCGGCTGGCCGATCTGGCCGACGAGCACGAGCTGATTCTCACCCGGCGCCGGTTCGATCTCGACGACACCTACAAGGGGCGCCTGCGGCGCATGCAGATCGACATGGCCCTGGAGGGCGAGTACCGGGACATCCGCGCGTTCGTGCACGAGCTCGAGTCGTCGCCCGAGTTCATCGTCATCGAGAACGTCTCGCTGACCGGAGGCCAGACGCCCGACGCGCCGCTGTCGCTGACGCTGCGGCTGGCGACGTACTTCACCGGAGCGTCGAGTGGCGTCTGACCGGACGCGCCTGTTCGTGCTGCTCGGCGCGCTCGGCGCCGCCGCACTCGTTGCCGTGAGGCTGGCCGTCTCGGAGCCCGGGTCGACACAGACGCCCGAGCGCACGCCGCGCGGCGCGGACACGAACCGCCCGGACGCCACCACGCTGGAGCGGGTGCAACTGGAGGCACTCTCCGAGTCCCGCCCCGATCCGGCCGAGACGCGGCGCAATCCGTTCCGGTTCGGCTCGACGCGGGGAGATGCCGGGGCCCCGGCGTCCGCCGGTTTCCTGTCCGGACCGGGCCCGGCGCCGGTGAGCACCTTCATGCCGCCCCCGCTGCCCGCCGGTCCGCCGCCGCCCCCGCCGATTCCGCTCAAGTTCATCGGGATCGTCGAGCGCGGCCCCGGCCTGCGGCTGGCCGTGCTCAGCGACGGCAGGAACGTCTTCTACGGGCGGGAAGGCGAGATCCTCGAGGGGCGCTACCGCATCGAGCGGATCGGCCCCGAGTCCATCGACCTGGCCTGGGCGGACGGCCGCGGTCGACAGACCATCCGGCTGTCCGGGTCATAGGGGAACGGAGACGCACAGGTGATCAGGACGCTCCCACGCCTGGTGGTGCTCGCGCTGATTGTCGTCACCGTCAGCGGATGCGCGGCGACCATGGCCTACCGCAAGGGAACCGGCGCGGCGCAGCGCGCCGACTGGGACTCCGCCGTGGGCTACTACCGGCAGGCGGTCCAGGAGGACCCGGACAACCCGACGTATCGCATCGCGCTCGAGCGCGCCATGATCCAGGCGTCGCTCGTGCACGCGGCCGCCGGGCGCGAGTTCGAGGAGAAGGGGGATCTCGCGGCCGCCGTGCGCGAGTATCGCCGCGCCAGCGAATACGAGCCGGCGAACCGTCAGCTCGCGGCGAAGGTCGCCGATCTCGATCGCACGATCCGCGAGCGCATCGAGGCCTCCCAGCCGAAGTCGCCGATCGCGTCGATGCGCGAGCGGGCGCGGCGGGTCTCGCCCGAACCCGTGCTGAATCCCGCGTCGCGCGAGCCGCTCGACGTCCGGTTCGCCAACGCGAGCGTGCGCGACATCCTGAACTTCATCGGGCGGGCGACCGGCATCAACGTCACCTTCACCGGCGATTATCGCGACCCCCCGGGCTACTCCGTGCAGCTCGAAGGGGTGACGCTCGAAGAGGCGCTGCAGCAGGTGCTGTCCGCCAACGGCCTGTTCTACAAGGTGCTCAACGAGCGGACGATCCAGGTCATCCCCGACACGGTGCAGAACCGCGCCCGCTACGAAGAGCAGGTCATCCGCACGTTCTATCTGTCGCATGCCGACCCGCAGGAGCTCGTGCAGCTGCTCAACGTGATCGGCCGCGTGCAGGGGGCGCCGATCGTGCCGGCCTTCGTCGCCAACCGCACGCAGAACTCGATCACGGTGCGGGCCACCGCGCCCCTCGTCGAGATCTTCGAGCGCATCATCGCCGCCAACGACCGCCCGCCGGCCGAGGTCCTCGTCGACGTGCAGATCCTGGAGGTGAGCCGCGCCCGCGCGAAGGAGTTCGGGCTCGATCTGAACAACTACCAGGTCGGCACGATCTTCTCGCCGGAAGTGGCGCCGGGCAGCGGCGACGACGGACTGGTCGTGCCGCCGTTCAACCTGAACACCGTCTCGACCGGCATCAGCACCGCCGACTTCTACATGACGGTGCCCACGGCGATCGTGCGGTTCCTCGAGAGCGACTCGCAGACGCGGCTCGTCGCCAAGCCGCAGCTGCGGGGCCAGGAAGGGCAGAAGATCTCGCTGAATCTCGGCGACCGCTTCCCGGTCCCGACGACGACCTTCGGCTCCTTCGGCGGCGCGGGCAGCGTCGCGAACGTGCCGATCTCCTCGTTCAACTACGAGCCGGTCGGCATCATCGTCGAGATGACCCCGCGCGTGACGTTCGACGGCGACATCGTGATCGAGCTGACGGTCGAGAGCAGCACGCTCGGCCGCGACGTCAACATCGCGGGGCAGAACCTGCCCTCGTTCGGGTCGCGCAAGGTCACGACGAAGATCCGGCTGCGCGACGGCGAGTCGACGCTCCTGGCCGGACTGCTGCGCGAGGACGAGCGGCGCTCGGTCCGCGGGTTCCCCGGGCTGATGCACCTGCCGGTGTTCCGGCAGCTCTTCAGCTCCAACGATCTCTCGAGCGGGCAGACGGACATCGTGATCCTGATGACGCCCCGGATCGTGCGGAGCCACGAGCTGACGCAGCGCCATGTCGATCCGATCTACATCGGGTCGCAGCAGAACCTCGGGCTCACCGGACCGCCGCCGCTCATCGCGCCGCCGCCGGAAGGGACGCCGCCGGTGCAGACGCCGGAACCGCCCGTGCCGCCGCAGCCTGGCGTCATCGGCCAGCCGTCGCCGGTGCCGCCGCAGGGCACGCTGGCGCAGCCCGGGATCGTCCCGCAGCAGTCGCCGCCGGCGCCGGTGCCGCAACCGGCACCGGGACTCGAGCCGCAGCCGGAGCCTCCGCCGCGCGACACGGTGCCGCCGGCGTCGGCGGAGCCGGCCACCTCCGAACCGGCAACGGTTGCCGGCGCCGGGCCCGTGCGTCTGTTCCTCACGACCCCGGGGCCCGAGCTCAAGCTGGAGGGGGGCGCCTACACGATTCCGCTGTCGATCAGCAGCACGGCGCGCGTCTCGACGTTGTCGATTGCCGTGACGTTCAACCCGGCGTTCGTGCGGGTGCGCGGAGTCCAGGAAGGCAGCTTCATGCGGCAGGGCGGGGTGAACGCCGCGTTCACGGAGCAGGTGGACCCGTCCGGGCGTGTGGACATCACGATCGTGCGCAGCCAGGACGTGCTCGGGGCCTCGGGCACCGGGCTGGTCGCCGCCCTGGTCGTCGAGCCGGCCGCGCCCGGCACGACGACGCTCGCCCTGGCCGGCAGTGCCGCGGGGCCGGGCGGCGCGCCGCTGGCCGTGGAAGCTGGCTCGGCTGCGGTGGTGATCCGGTGATCGGGTCGCCGCCGCGTGGCACACTGGAAGGATGAGGGCTGCACTTCGAGCCGTTCGGGACGGCCAGCACGGGTTCACCTTCGTCGAGATGCTGGTCGTCGTCGCGCTGGTGGGGATTCTTGCCGCGGCGGTGATGCCGCTGGCCAGGGTCTCGATGCAGCGGACCCGCGAGGCGGAGCTGCGCCGCTCGCTGCGCGAGCTCCGCACCGCGATCGACCGCTACAAGGACGCCGTCGATCAGGGACAGATCCCGGCCACGCGCGTGAGACCCGGCAGCGAAGGCTATCCGCCCGACCTCGAGACGCTGGTCGTCGGTGTCGAGGCGGCCGGCGAGGCCACGTCGGGCCGCAAGCTGAAGTTCCTCCGCCGGATCCCGGTCGACCCCATGACGGGCGAGGCGAACTGGGGGCTGCGGTCGTACGAGGACAGGCCCGACTCGAGAACCTGGGGCGGGCAGAACGTATACGACGTCTACAGCCGGAGCGAGGGCACGGCCCTCGACGGCACGAAGTACCAGGACTGGTGACCATGGCGCGCGCAGGGACAGGGCTGCGGTCGTCCCGCGGCTTCACGATCATCGAGCTGATGGTCGTCGTGTCGCTCATCGTCGTGCTCGCGTCGATCGGGCTGATGAGCTACCGGACCAGTGTTCAGCGTGGCCGCGAAGCGGTGCTCCGCGAGGACCTCTTCCGGATGCGCGACGCGATCGACCAGTTCTACGTCGACAAGAGCAAGTACCCGACCGACCTGAGCGAATTGGTCACCGCGGGCTATCTGCGGGCGATTCCGGTCGATCCGATGACGGGACGCGCCGACACGTGGCAGATGGTGCCGGCCGAACCGGATCCGGCCAACCCGGCCGCGGAGCTGGGGATGTACGACGTGAAATCGGGCGCGGAAGGGGTCGCGATCGACGGGTCGGCCTACTCGGACTGGTGACGGCTGGGCGTCCCGCGCTCGGGGGCGCCCGGCCTCATTGCACGTTGACGACGAGCGTGGCCTCACCGCCGGATCCGTCGGATCCGATGGCGGTGACGCGGACGACGCGCGAGCCGGCCGACGCGTAGGAATGCGTGGTCGTGCCGGACGTCGTGGTCCGCTCCGTGCCGTCGCCGAAGTTCCACTCGTAGCGGGCGACGGACACGCCACTGCCCAGCGACGGCGTGGCGACGAACGTGACGATCTGGCCGGCGGCCGGCGATTGCGGCGTGGCGGTCAGCGTCAGCGGAATCGGTGGCGCGGCGACGACGGTGACGACGAGCTGCTGCGTCTGGCGCGCACCGCTCGCGTCGATGACGGTCACGCTGACCGTGAACGTCCCCTCGCGATCGTAGACGTGCGAAACGGTCGTGGTCCCGCCGGACGAGGGGATCCGCAGCGACGTGCGGTCGCCGTCGCCGAAGTTGATCTCGAGCCGGTCGGCGGCGGTGCCCCCCGCCGGCACGATGACCGTGACCGTGAACTGGGTGGTTCGTCCTTCGACCGGCGGATCGGGGGTGACGGACACGGTGAGGCCGGGGGCCTCGTCGACCGTGACGGTCACCTCGGCGGATTCCTGTGCGGCCCGGGCCGTGACGGTGGCCTCGCGGGTGGTCGTCAGGGTCGTGCGGGCGTCGCCGGCCGCGTCGGTCGTCGCGACGCCGGGCGACACGGTGCCCGCGGTCGTGGAGAAGGTGACCTGGACGCCGGCGAGGGGATTGCCTGCGGCGTCGCGGGCCCGGGCGGTGACCTGGGCAGAGCCGCCGCCGCTCGGCAGCGTCGCCGGCGAGGCGCTCACGGAGAACGTGCCGATCGCGGCGGCGCCGATCGGAATCTCCAGCGTGGCGCTCTCGGCCGCGCCCGAGAACGCCGTGACCGTGGCGACCCCGGACCGTCCGTCGGCGATGAGCCGCGCGGTGGCCTTGCCGTTGTGGGTGCGGGCCTCCGCCGGGTCCATCCGGCCGATGCTCGTGACGAACGTGACGACCGTGCCGTTCTGGACCGGCGTGCCGGCCTGTTCGGTGACGTTGGCGACGATCTCGAGGCTGCCGTCGGGCGCGACGGAGCTGCCGGTGGCGAACAGCTGGATGAAGGACTGGGTCGGCGCCGTGAGCGGGACCTTGTCGCAGGCGATCGAGCCCGCGGTGGCCGCGAGCGCCGCCACGAACAGGACGTGGGCGATCGGGACGCGGCGCCGGCGTGCATGCATTGCGAAAAGAATAATGAAGCCATGCAGTTAGCGCAAGATACCTGTGCCGGCGAGCGCGGATTCGCGATGGCCGGCCTGCTCGTGGCGATCGCGATCATGAGCCTGATGCTGTCGGTGGCGATGCCGACGTACCGGACCATGATGCAGCGCGAGAAGGAGGAGGAACTGGTCTGGCGCGGCCAGCAGTACGATCGCGCCATCCAGCTGTTCCGCCGGAAGACCGGCGCGCCCGGGCCGCCCAGCCTCGACGCGCTGATCGAGGGACGGTACCTCCGGAAGAAGTACAAGGATCCGATCACGAACGACGACTTCGAGCTGGTGCCGCTCAGCGCGTTGCCGGCCGGCGAGGGCGTCCCGCAGCAGCAGCGCGCGTACGGTCAGCTCATCGGCGGCGTGCGCAGCAAGAGCAAGGATCGGTCGTTGCGGGTGCTGAACGGCCGAAGCCGCTACAACCAGTGGCAGTTCACCTACGTGCCCTGGAAGCCTGGCGGGCAGCCGACCGTGCCGGGTGGCCCCGGCAACCGCACGCCTGACAGCGCATTCCCTGGTTCGGGCGGCAGCCGCAGCGGGTTCGGGTCGTCTCCGTCGGGGCCGGGACCGTCCGGGTCGGGCTCGCCGTTCAATCCCCGCTGAGATTCGCGGGCCGGCCTGCCGCCATCGCATCTGCCGGATTCGCCGGTCCTTCCGGATTCCCGGACTCCAGCACCCGGCTCGCCAGCGCACCCACCAGGAACGTCGTCACCGAGCCGATCAGGACGTACCACTGCCAGTTTACGGCGGTGAAGAGCCGGACGGCCAGCATGACCGCGGCGCCGCAGGCCATGCCGGCGAAGGCGCCGCGCCGTCCGACGCGCGTCGTCAGGGTGCCCAGCAGGAAGACGCCGAGGATCACGCCGTTCGTGAACGACGCGATCCCCAGCACTTCGTCGACGACGCGCCGCGACAGCTGGATGGCGGCGAGCGCGACGACGATCTGGACGACGCCCCACACGGCGGTGAGCCAGCGCGACATGTGCAGGTAGTGCGCCGGGTCGCGCCGGTTCTGCGTGTACGGCATGTAGAAGTCGCCGACCGCGGCAGCGGCCGACGAGTTCAGCGACGAGGACAGCGTCGACATCGCCGCCGCGAAGATCGCCGCCAGGACCAGGCCCGTGATGCCGGGGGGCATGTGCGTGACGATGAACTGCGGGAAGACGCGATCCGTCTGCACGCGGCCGTCCACCGTCAGGCTCGCCAGTTCCGCGGCCCCCACGCCCGTGTAGTACGTGTAGAGCATCGTGCCGATCAGCAGGAACAGCGCGAACTGGGCGAAGACGACGCCGCCGCTGACGAGCAGCGCGCGCCGGGCTTCGCCCGCCGACCGGCTGCACAGATAGCGCTGGACCATCAGCTGATCGGTGCCGTGCGTCGCGGTCGTCAGGAATGCGCCGCCGATCAGGCCGGACCAGAAGGTGTAGCCGCGCGTGACGTCGAACGTGAAGTCGAAGAGCCGGAACTTCTGACCCGCGGCGGCCGTGGCGGTGACCTCGGCCCAGCCTCCCGGAATCTGCTTCAGCAGGATGACGACGGCGACGAGGGCACCGGCCACGTAGATGACCAGCTGGATGACGTCGGTCCACACGACGGCGGCCATGCCGCCGAGCAGCGTGTAGATGATCGTCACGATGCCGATGATCGCGACGGAGGCGGCCAGCAGCACGAGCGCGGGATCGAGGTCCGGGAACAGCGCGCGCGCCTCGGCCTCGATGCCGGGCATTTCGAGCAGGAGCGCCGCGAGCACCAGTCCGGTCGCGAACAGCCGGAACCCGTCCGACAGGCTGCGCGTCGTCAGGAAGAGCCCCGAGGCCAGCTGTTTGACGGGCCCGCCGAAGCGGTCGCCGAGCAGCTGGTACACGGTGAGGAGCTCGCCGCGGAAATAGGCCGGCACGAAGAGCAGCGTCACCGCGATCCGGCCGATCATGTAGCCCATGACCAGCTGGAGGAACGTGAAGTCGGCGCCGAACGCGAAGCCCGGCACGCTGATGAAGGTGACGGTGCTCGTCTCGGTGGCGACGATCGATCCCATCACCGCCCACCAGGGGATCGTGCGGCCGCTGACGAAGTAGTCCTGGACGTTCCGGTTCGATCGCGAGAACCACGCGCCGAAGAGGATGGTCCCGATCAGATAGACGACGAGAATCGCGAAGTCGACCAGGGGCATCGGCGCGTCAGGGCGTGAAGGCGGCGCGCCCGATGCTGGCGAGGTTGTCCGCGCCGCGCGGTGGCTGCACGAGGCTGTCGTAGGAGAACAGCACGATCCCGTGGGCGCCGGCCCGGCGGGCGGCGTGGATGTTCTCGATCGTCCGTCCCGGACTGAGCCGGTAGGCGCCGATGCCGGCCCAGACGCGCTGCGGGCCGACGACCTCGCGGGCGCGGGCGATCTGCGCGGCGAAGGTCAGCACGTCCGAGGTGTACGCCATCGGACAGATCACGTCGACCCAGCGCTGCTCGGCCCAGAACCGCCAGTCCTGGAACCGCTCGGCCGCGGCGGAGTCGGGGTCGGGCATCACGGCGGCGCTGAGCACCGCGTCGGGACGCTCCGCCTTCACCGCGGTCCGCAGCCGGAGCAGCAGCGCGTTGAGCCGCGATCGGCGGAACCCCGCCCAGCGCTCCGGATAGAGATCGGTGAGCGCGGTGAGATCCGCGATGCTGCGCGCGTCGTAGCGGGCGCGCTCGGCCGGGGCCAGATCCGGCAGCAGGTCGGCGTGGAACGCGCGGAGCGCGCCGAGGCTGTAGTCGAATTCGGGGCCCGGATAGCGGATGTAGTCGAAGTGCACGCCGTCGACCGGATACCGCCGCACCAGGTCCTCGACCACGGCGACCGTGTGCGACGCGGCTTCCGGCAGGATGGGGGAGAGGAACAGCCCTTCGACGCGATCGTTCGTCCGCGTCCACCGCGTCAGCCGGCCGAGGAACTCCGGGCTGCGCGACCCGACGCGGGCCAGGTGGTACGCGAGGCTGCGCGGCACCATCAGCCAGTCGGGATGTCGGTAGATCACGTGCGTGCGCGAGGCGGGCAGCTCGCCGGACGAGGCGACGAGGTTGACGTTGATCCAGGCGTGGACGCGCAGACCATGTGGCCGCGCCTGGTCGAGCACCCGCTGGAGCGGGTCGAATTCCGGGCGCTGTCCGGCCAGCGCATCGGCGCGCGGCTCGAGCCCGCCGGCGTAGTAGGCGTCGCCGCGCCCGCGGACCTGCACGAGCAGGGTGTTGAACCCGCTCGTGCGCGCCGACGCGACGAGCGTGTCGATCGCGGCCGGCGTCGTGAGGCTGGCGCGGGTGACCCACAGCGCGCGCACTTCCGCGTCGGGTTCCGGCGCCCGCGCGGCCACGCGCGGCAGCGCGAGGCACAGGCACGCGCCGGCGAGCGCAGCGACGGCGGCGAGCCGGCGGAGCAGCGACAACTTGTACAGGGGAGCGGCGTGAGCCGTCATGAGGACGCCCCACTGTAGCGGGCCGATCGGATGCTGTCAACGCGCGTGGGCGTGCGTGCGGCGCGCCGCCCGTTCGCCGCGGGCGCCGGCTCTCGCGGACGTTGACAGCGCGCGCGACGCCCCTCTATGCTGGCCTGTCCGTGACCTCTGTACTGGTCCGCCAAGCGCGGTGTCGCCATGCGCCCGCGCCCGCCGGCTGCCGCTCCCGCGACTGAACCCATGGTCGTCCTCGGTCTCGACGCCGGCGGCACGAAGACGGTCTGCCTGCTCGCCGACGAGCACGAGCGCGTGCTCGCGTCGGCGCGCGGGCCCGGAGCCAATCTGCAGACCCTCGGCGAGCTGGAGGTCGAGAAGGTCCTGTACGAGGTCATGGAGTCGGCGCTGACGGGCGTCGACCGCGCGCCGGACGCCATCTGCCTCGGGATCGCGGGCGTCGACCGGCCGGGCGACGCGGCGATCATCCGCGGCATCATGCGCCGCATCGGCCAGAAGGCGCCGGTGCTGGTCGTCAACGACGCGCTGATCGCGCTGGTCGCCGGCGCGGGCGACGGGCCCGGCATCGTGCTCGTCGCCGGCACGGGATCGATCTGCTACGGCCGCAACGCGCGCGGCGAGGCGGCGCGCTCGGGGGGCTGGGGCTCGATTCTCGCGGACGAAGGCAGCGGCTGGTGGATCGGCCGCCGCGCCGTGCGGGCCGTCATGCGCCACCACGACGGCCGCGGCCCCGCGACGGCCCTCACGCCGCTGGTGCTCGAGCACTACCGGCAGTCGACGCCGGACGGGCTGATTCACGAGATCTACTACCGCGAAGGGGGACGGCGGAGCGTCGCGTCCGTCGCGGTGCTGGTCCAGCGCGCCGCCGACGCGGGCGACGTGGTCGCGCGGCAGATCCTCGTCGAAGGCGCCGAGGAGCTCGTGATCGCGGCCCGCTCGGTGGCGACGCGCCTCGTGATGCGAGGGGCCGCGTTCCCGCTGGTCCTCGCCGGCGGGTTGTTCAAGGTCCTGCCGACGCTGCGCGGGGAAGTGCTCGCGCGCGTCGCCGAGGTCGCGCCGCGCAGCCAGCCGAAGGTCCTGGATGTGGAGCCGGCGCTCGGCGCTGTCCGGCTCGCGCTGGCGGAAGCGCGTGGCGGCGCGACGGTGCCCCATTACATCTGAGTGCGTGTGCCGGCCGGCCCCGGGCCAGTCCGCCGCGGCCGGTATCTGAGAGGAGACGACTGCTCGTGCGAGTTCGGGTGCTGACTGACGAAAAGGCCGTGGCCCGTGTCGTGGCCCGGCGGGTGGAAGCGGAGATCGGGGAGCGGCCGGCGGTGGTGCTGGGGCTTCCGACCGGGCGGACGCCGGTCCGGCTGTACCGGCTGCTGCGCGAGGCGCACCTCGCCGGGCGGCTCGATTTCTCGCGGGTCTCGACGTTCAACCTCGACGAGTTCTACGGCCTGCCGGCCGATCACCCGGGCAGCTACCGGACGTTCATGGAGACGCACCTGTTCGCGCACGTGAACCTGAGCCGCCGCCGGATCAATTTCCTCGACGGCATGGCGAAGGACGCCGACGCGGAATGCCGCCGGTACGAGCGCGCGATCGTGAAGGCGGGGGGCATCGACCTGATGCTGCTCGGCATCGGCGCCAACGGGCACATCGGGTTCAACGAGCCGGCCGCGTCGCTGTCGGCCAACACGCATCTGGCGCGGCTCGAGCCGGGCACCCGGCGTTCGAACGCGGACCTGTTCGGCGGCCGCGTCCGGGCGGTCCCGCGCGAGGCGCTCTCGATGGGCGTGGGAACGATTCTGCGGAGCCGCGCCATCGCGCTCATCGCGACGGGCGCGGGGAAGGCCGACGCGATCGCCCAGGCGCTCGAGGGGCCCGTGACGACGCGCATGCCCGCGTCGCTGCTGCAGCTCCACCCGCACGTGGAGGTGTATCTGGATCGCGCCGCGGCCTCGCGCCTGACGGCGCGCTGAGTCGCCGCGCCGCGCGGATCAGTGCTGGCCCGCGCCGTCGAGCAGCTCGCGCAGGTGGGGCTCGATGTCCTCGCCGAGCGCGTCGCGCAGCTGACCTCCCGCGCGGCGCACGCGCGTCGAGGCCTTGTCGTAGGGCAGGCCGGTCTTCTGCATCACGACGGCCGCCTTGACGTTCCAGCGCGCCTTGCGCAGCAGCGCGTCCGCCGCGTCGTAGTCGAGGCCGGTGATGATGTTGACGATGCGGCGCGCGCGGTCCTTCAGCTTCTCCGAGCCGCTGCGCACGTCGACCATCAGGTTCCCGTAGGTCTTGCCCGTCCGGACCATCGCGGCCGTCGTCAGCATGTTCAGCACCAGCTTCGTCGCGGTGCCGGCCTTGAGGCGCGTCGACCCGGCGATCACTTCCGGGCCCACCGCGGGCGCGATGGTGACGTCGACGAACGTCTGCAGCTCGGTCTTCGGGTCGCAGGTGACGAAGATGATGCGGGCGCGGGCCTTGCGCGCCCGCGTGAGCGCGCCGCGCACGAACTGCGTCATGCCGCTCGCCGAGACGCCGATGACGACATCCTTGCGGGTGGGCCGGATGCGGCTGACGGCGCGCGCGCCTTCCTCGTAGTTGTCCTCGACGCCTTCCCGCGCGCTGAACGCGGCGTCGCGGCCCCCCGCGATCACCGCCTGCACCAGCGAGGGATCGGTCCCGAAGGTCGGGGGCATCTCGGCGGACTCGAGCACCCCGAGGCGGCCGCTGGTGCCCGCGCCGACGAAGATGATGCGTCCGCCGCGGGCGAGCGCTTCCGCGATGATGTCGGCGCCGAGCGCGATGCGGGACTTCTCACGGTGGACGGCCGCGACCACCTTCCGGTCCTCGGCCAGCATCGCCTCGATGACGTCCGCGGTGGACAGCTTGTCCAGCCCGAGCGTCGCCGGATTGATGGCTTCCGTGGGCAGCGACTCCCACTTCGAACGGATCGGCATGACCACCTCCGCCCCCGGCAGCGCCGCGGGCAGGGAGACAAACGTCCATTGTAGATCAGCTGGGCGAAGCCGGCCGGCGCCTCTGGTATATGCTGACGGCGCGCCCGTGGGCGCGCGCACAAGGGAGTCACGACAGATGACGCGATACTCGCGACGCCGGTTCCTGGCCGCGACGGGCGCGGCCGGCGCCGCCGGTCTGTTCGCTCCGTCCGCCGCCGGTGCACAGACACCGGCCGCTCCGGGCACGCGGCCGCTGATGATCGCGAGCGCGAACGGGCTCGCGGCGCTCGACACCGGCATGGCCATCCTCACGCGCGGCGGTCCCACCGCGCGCCTCGACGCCATCGTCGACACGGTCGCGATTGTCGAAGCGGATCCGGAGGACGACAGCGTCGGGTACGGCGGGCTGCCGAACGCCGACGGCGAGGTCGAACTGGACTGCTCGATCATGGACGGGCCGACCTACGGCGCCGGCGCGGTCGCGGCGCTGAAGCACATCAAGCACCCGTCCCGCGTCGCCCGGCTCGTGATGGAGCGGACCGGGCGCGTGCTGATCGTCGGGGACGGGGCGCTGCGGTTCGCGGAGGCCCACGGGTTCCCGCGGGAGAACCTGCTGACCGACGCGTCGCGCCGGAAGTGGCTGGCGTGGCGCGAGCAGATGAGCGACATCGACGACTGGGGGCCGCCGAAGCGCGACGAGGTCCCCGCCTATGACGTGCCGGCGCCCGGGCCGGACGCGGACCTCGATCCGGCGCGCTGGCCGGAGAAGCGCTGGGGCACGATCAACTGCCTGGCCCTCGACGCCAGCGGCGACCTGTCGGGCATCACGACGACCAGCGGGCTGGCGTTCAAGATCCCGGGGCGCGTCGGCGACTCGCCGATCATCGGCGCCGGCCTGTACGTCGACAACGACGTCGGCGCCGCCGGGTCGACCGGCGTGGGCGAGGAGGCCATCAAAATCGTTGGTGCTCATACGGTCGTCGAGTACATGCGGCAGGGGATGCATCCGCGCGAGGCGGCGCTCGCCACGGTGAAGCGCGTGCTCGCGAAGCACGGCGATCGGATCACCTGGAACCTGAACTTCTACGCCGTCAACAAGGCGGGACAGCACGGCGGCGCCGCCATCCAGCGCGGCAGCCGTTACGCCGTCCACGACGGCACGCGCGCGCAGCTGGTGGAGTCCGCGTGGGTGATCGACCGCAGGAGCCGGTAGGCGGGACCGCGGCCGTCGAGGCCTGGCTGGAATACCTGCGCGTGGAACGGCGGCGGTCCGCCAACACCGTCGACAGCTATGCGCGTGATCTGGCACACCTCCTGCGCTTCGCCGCGGGTCGCGGCGAGGCGCTCGATGCCCTCGACCGGCGTGCCCTCGAAGCGTTCGTGCGCGCCCTCATGGGCGAGGGGCTGTCCCCACGCAGCGTCGCGCGCATCGTCTCTGCGGTACGCAGCTTCTATCGGTATCTCGTCATGATCGGGCGGCTCGAGCGGAGCCCCGCCGACGACCTTCAGCCCCCGCGCGCCTGGGCGCCCCTGCCGACGTATCTGTCGGCCGACGAGGTCGATCGGCTGCTGGCGCTGCCGGACGTCTCGACGCCGCTCGGCCTGCGCGACCGCGCGTTCATCGAGCTGCTCTATGCGACCGGGCTGCGCGTGTCGGAGCTCGTGTCGCTGACGGCCGCCGATCTCAATCTGAGCGAGGGGCTGCTGACGACCCTCGGCAAGGGGGAGAAGGAACGGCTCGTGCCGATCGGCGATGAAGCAGCCGCCTGGCTGGCCCGCTATCTGCGGGAGGGGCGGCCGGCCCTCGTCCGCGGGTCCCACGCGCCGCGTCTGTTCGTCAACGCGCGGGGAGGCGCGCTCTCGCGCATCGGCGTCTGGAAGATCCTGAAGCGCTACGGCACCGACGCCGGGTTCGGCCGGCGCCTCAGCCCGCACGTGCTGCGGCATTCGTTCGCGACGCACCTGCTGGAGCGCGGCGCGGACCTGCGCGCGATCCAGATGATGCTCGGGCACGCCGACCTGTCGACGACGCAGATCTACACGCACGTGCTGGAGGCGCGCCTGCGCGCGCTGCACGAGCGGTTCCATCCGCGGCCCTGACCGATGCGCCACGGCCGGCTGCTCCTGGCGCTCGCGGCGGCCGCGCTCGCCGGGCTCTGGTGGCTGCTGCCGCCGGGCCGGCGCCCGCTGGCCGATCCGGCGGATCCCCGCATCGTCCGCGGTGCGTTCCACGTCCACACCGATCGCTCCGACGGCGCCGGCACGCCGGAGGATGTCGCGCGTGCCGCCGCCGCCGCGGGGCTGGCGTTCGTCGTCACGGCGGATCACGGCGACGGCACGCGCCCGCCGGATCCACCGCGGGTGGTGGATGGCGTGCTGCTCGTCGACGCGGTCGAGATCAGCACGACGGGTGGGCACTACATTGCCGTGGGCCTGCCGCAGACACCGTATCCGCTCGGCGGCGAGCCGCGTGACGTCATCGAGGACGTCCGGCGGCTCGGCGGGTTCGGCATTGCGGCGCATCCGGACTCGCCGAAGCCGGAGCTCGCGTGGCGCGAATGGCAGGCGCCGTTCGACGGGATGGAATGGCTCAATGCCGACAGCGCGTGGCGCGACGAGCCGCGCCGGGCGATCGCGCGGACGCTGGCGACGTATCTGTTCCGTCCGCCGGAGTCGATCGCCGCGCTCTTCGATCGGCCAGACACCGCGCTTGCGCGATGGGATGCCCTCGGACGGCGGCGGCGCGTGGTCGCGCTCGCCGGGCACGACGCGCACGCACGCCTCGGCGCGCGCGGTGAACCTGACGAGAACGGCCGCCTGCCGTTCACGCTGCGCGCACCGGGATACGAGGTGGCCTTCCGCACCTTCTCGCTCGGGGTGATTCTGTCGGGTCCGTGGGACCACGCGGGGTCCGCGCCGGCGGACGCGTCGGCGCGTCTCCTCGACGCGCTGCGCGCCGGGCGCGTGTTCACGGCCATCGACGCGCTCGCCGGTCCGGCGGTGATCGAGGTCTCGGCCTCGTCCCGCGAGGGACAGCACCTGCCCGGCGACCGGATCACCGGTCCGGCGCGCGTGACCGCCGCGATTCGGCCGGACGTGCCGGGAGCGGAACTGCGCCTGCTCCGGGACGGCGCGGTCGCGGTCCGGGGGCCGGGTCCCGCAATCGAGCTCGAGCATCACGAAGGGCAGGGGCCGGCCGTGTACCGCGCTGAAGCCTATCTGCCGGACACGCGGGGCAACCCGCCGATCCCGTGGCTGCTCAGCAACGCGCTGTACCTGGACATGCCGCCCGCTCGGCCGCCGGTGCCCCTGTTGCCGCCCGCGGCGTGGTCGAGACCGGCCCCCCAGGGCGAGTGGCGCATCGAACGGCATCCCGGCTCCGAAGTCTCGCTCGACGCGGCGGTCCTCTCGCCGGAATCCACGGTCTGGACGCTCGCCTGGCGGCTCGCAGACGGATCGCCGGCCGGACAGTACGCCGCGATGGCCGTACCGCTCGCGCCCGGTGCGCTGGAGGGGGCCGACCGCCTGCTGTTCCGCGCCTGGGCGGATGGGCCCATGCGCGCCTCGGTGCAGGTGCGCGTGCCGGACGGGGAGGGGCGACGCTGGCGCCGATCGATTTACGTCGGCACCGGACCCGTCGAGTACGCCATCCCGATCCGCGAGTTGACGCCCGTCGAGGCGCCGCCCGGCACGCCCCTCGATCCCGTGCGCGTCGACACGATCCTCTTCGTCGTCGACACGGTCAACACGAAGCCGGGCACGGCAGGTGAGCTGCACGTGAGCGAACTGCGCATTGCGGGCGCGCGCGCCCCTCAGGTGCGTGCGGTGAGCAGGAGGTAGGCCGCGCCGGCGCCGAAGATCAGGTTCGGCGCCCAGGCCGCCAGCGCGGCGGGCATCATGCCCGCGGCGCCGACCGCGCCGAAGGCGTTGATGGTGATCCAGTAGACGACGGCGAGCACGATCCCGACCGAGATCCCGTAGAGCGCACCCCGCTTGCCGGTCGTCACCGCGAACGGCACGGCGATGAGCGTCATGATGAGCGTGACGAACGGGAACGAGACCTTCCGGTGCAGCGCGACGATCTGCGGGGTCACGTTCACGCCGCTCGCCGCCAGGTCCTCGATGTACCGGCGGAGCTGCGCGAACGTCATGCGGTCCGGCTCCTCCGTCTCGGTGGCGAAGTAGTCGGGCGCCTCGAGCCGGAGGTCCCGGCTCGGGAACGTGACGTACGCCGTCAGGTCGGTGCCGCGCGCGAACTCGCGCACCCACCCCTCCTGCGACCGCCACGTCTGCGCGGTCGACGGCACCCAGGCGGCCTCGCGGACGTAGACGCGGCGGGTGAGATCGCCGCGCGACGGCTCGAACTCGTAGACCGACAGGCCGTTCAGTTCCTGCCGCCGCTGGTCGTAGTACGTGTAGTTGTAGATGCTCCCGTCGCGCGCCATCAGCCACTTGCGGTTCACGACGTCGAAGGTGCGCGGCGAGCCCCCGCGGATCACGTGCTTCAACGCCTGCGCCCGCCGGTTCGAGTACGGCAGCACGTGATCCTGCAGCAGGAACAGCCCCCAGCTCGCCAGGGCGGCGAGCACGACGAGCGGCAGCGCGACGCGGTACAGGCTGATGCCGCAGGCCTGCATGACGACGAGCTCGCTGTTCTTCGTGAGGACGCCGATGGCGACCGTCGCGCTGATCAGGATGGTCAGCGGGATGATGTAGTAGATGAACTCCGGCGTCTGGTAATAGAAGAACTGCAGCAGCATCGCGCCGGTCGTCTGCCCCTTGAACAGCTTGTCCGACAGATCGATGAACGTCGAGATGTAGAAGATGCCGAGCAGGCCGACGAACGTGAGCGCCGCGACCTTGATGGTCAGCCGCGTCACGTAGGCGTCGAGCAGCCGGAAGGCCGGCAGCCGCAGGTTCGGAATCCGGATCACGACGATGACCCGGTTGCCGCGGCTGGCGGGCGGGGTCGCTGGGGAGAGCGACGCGGTGCCCGCCGGAGCCGGCGTGGTCTCCCGCGTGAAGCGCGCCGGAAGCGTGAAGCGGATCGGCTTGTCGGCGGACCGCGCGCGCCAGACGAGCAGCGCCACGCCGGCCGCGCCCAGCACCAGATTCGGCGCCCACACCGCCAGCCACGGCGCGACGAGCTGTCCCTTCGTCATCTGGCGCCCGAGATACTCGATCACGTAGTACACGAACACGACGCCGATGCCCGGCACGAAGGCGGCCAGCTTGCCGCCGCGCCCGTGCTGGACGCCGAGCGCGAGTCCGATCACGGCGAGGACGATGCAGGCGACCGGGATCGAGAACTTGCGGTGGAGCGCCAGGAGCGGCGTGTGCGAGGGGAGTCCCTCACGCTGGAGCTCGGCCGCCCGGGCCCGCAGCTCCGGGATCGTCATCTCGTTGTCCCCCTTCAGGAGGTCCGCCTGGCGGAACACCGTGTTGGGGTCGAGGGCGATGATGAGCTCGTCGAAGCGGTCGACCTCGTACGTCTCCGGGTCCGGCAGGTTCGCCGCGTGGCGCGCGCCGGCCGTGAGCACGAGGTCCACCGTGCGGCGCGTGCGGTCGATCACGAGGCGGCAGGACTCGGCGGTGAAGACCGTCGGCTGCTCCGGCCGCGAGGTGTCGGCCACGAAGCATTCGCGCCACCCGCCGCCGGGAGGCGCGTCGCCGACGTACAGCACGCGGTTGGGGAAGTCCTCGAAGAAGACCCGCGGCTTGATCTCGGTCTCGACGCGCTGGGTGATGATCCCGAACACGATCTCCCGGAACGTCTGGTTCGCCGTCGGGACCGACTCGATCATGATGTAGGAGGTCACCGCCCACCCGGCGAACGCGAGCAGGAGCACCGGCCGGAGCAGCCGGTAGATGCTGATCCCGCAGGCCTGCATCGCGACGATCTCGCGATCGGCCGACAGGCGGCCGAGCCCGATCAGCAGCCCGATGAGCAGCGCGATCGGGATGGTGATCGCCAGCGCCTGCGGCAGCAGCGTCAGCAGCACCCGCGCGACGATGCCCCAGGAAACCCCCTTGGCGATGAGCTGCTCGCTGTACGTGGCGAGCGGGTCCAGGACCAGCAGGAAGGTGAAGATCACCAGCCCCAGCAGGAAGGGGAGGATGAGTTCGCGGATAATATAGCGGTCGAGAATCCCGAACATCTGGGCGGGGAAGGTCCTGCTGAGCAGCGTATCACACGGCCGGCGGCCCCCCGCGTGCGCCCGCCTCTCCGGTTCCGAAGATGACCTCCGTCGCGATCCTCTGGCACATGCACCAGCCGTTCTACCAGGACCTGGTGACCGGCGAGCACATCCTGCCGTGGGTGCGCATGCACGCGCTCAAGGACTACTACGGCATGGTGGCGCTGCTGCGCGAGTTCCCGGACGTGCGGCTGACGTGCAATCTCGTCCCGTCGCTGCTCGTGCAGCTGGAGGCGTTCGCGGCGGGGGACGCGCGCGACCGGACCCTGGAGCTCGGCCTGAAACCGGCGGAGGCGCTGACGGAGGACGAGCGCCGGTTCGTGCTGGCCAACTTCTTCCACGCGCCGCGGGGGCGCATGATCGATCCCTACCCGCGATACGCCGAGCTGCTGGCGCGCCGCGACGCCGCCGGCGGGGCGCAGGCGGCCCCTCGCGCGTTCAGCGACGCGGACTTCCGCGACCTGCAGGTCTGGCAGAAGCTGGTCTGGGTCGATCCGTTCTGGGAGACCGACCCGCGGGTGCGCGCGCTCCACGAGAAGGGACGCGGCTTCACCGAAGGGGACAAGGAGACGCTGCGGCGCGTGGAGCTCGAGATCCTCCGCGCCGTGGTGCCGGAGTACGCCGCCGCGGCGGCGCGCGGGCAGGTCGAGATCTCGGCGTCGCCGTTCTACCACCCGATCCTGCCGCTGCTGTGCGACACCGACGTGCACCTGCGCGCGCACCCGCAGTCGCGGATGCCTCGCGCGCGGTTCCGGCATCCGGAGGACGCACTGGCGCAGCTGGACATGGCGGCGCGCTTCCACGAGTCGCGGTTCGGGCGCCGCCCCGAGGGGCTCTGGCCGTCGGAGGGATCCGTGTCGGACGCGATCGTGCCGCTCGCGGCGCGTGCCGGGTTCCGCTGGATGGCGACCGACGAGGCGATTCTGTCCCGGACGCTGGGGGTCGGGCTGTCGCGTGACGGCTACGGGCACCTCGAACAGCCCGAGGTGCTGTACCGGCCGTACCTGGTGCGAAGCGGAGACGCCGGCATCGCGTGTCTCTTCCGCGATCACGTCCTGTCCGACCTGATCGGGTTCACGTACGCGAGCTGGGACCCGGCGGCCGCCGCGCAGGACTTCATTCACCGGCTGGTCGAGGGCGGGCGCCGGTACGCCGAGCGCACCGGCGGCGGCGAGGCGGTGATCCCGATCATCCTCGACGGCGAGAACGCCTGGGAGCACTATGAGGCCCAGGGCCGTCCGTTCCTGCGCGCGCTCTACGATGGCCTGTCACGGCATCCGGAGCTGCGGACCGTCACGATGCACGAGGCGGCGCAGCGCCCGGCCGCGCCCCTGACCGGCATCTTCCCGGGATCCTGGATCAACGCCGACTTCTATATCTGGATCGGGCACCCGGACGACCACCGTGCGTGGGGCCAGTTGGCCGACGCGCGGCAGGCGCTCGACTCGCCCGGCCCGACCGCGACGCCGGAGGCGATCGCGCGGGCCCGCGAGGAGCTGTACATCGCCGAGGGCTCCGACTGGTTCTGGTGGTACGGCGACGACCACTCGTCGGCGCACGACCTCGAGTTCGACGAGCTGTTCCGGCGGCACCTGCGGAACGTCTACAGCAGCCTGGACAAGCCGATCCCCGAGGAGCTCTTCGTCACCAACATCACCACGGCGCCTCCGGCGCTCGTCGTCCATCCGCCGACGGGTCTGCTGGCCCCGGTCCTGGACGGCGAGGTCACCAGCTACTTCGAATGGATTGCGGCGGGCGAGCTCGACCTTCCGCATGCGGGGGGCTCGATGCACCAGGTCGCCGTTCGACGCCCTGGCCTGACAGCGCTGCGGTTCGGCTTCGACGCCACGCGTCTGTACCTTCGGGCCGACTTCGGCCGGCGGGCCTCCGACGTCCTCGCGGATCGCGGGGAGGTCCGGCTGACGTTCCTGAGCCCGCCGGATTGGCGGATTCGGATCCACCAGGAGCGGCAGGCGGTGACCGCGGTGGCCGAGCGGCGGACCGGGCTCGACGTCTGGCAGCCGATGACCGGCGGCGACGTCCGGGCGGCGGCCGGCTCGATCCTGGAGGCGGCGATCGACCTGGAGCTGCTGGATGCCGGTCCGGGCGACCGGCTGTCGTTCTTCGTGGCCGTGCTGCAGGATGGCCACGAGGTCGAGCGGCAGCCGGGCTACCAGGCGCTCGAGGTGGAGGTGCCGGCCGCGGACTACGCGGCGCGCCACTGGTCGGTCTGAGATCAGGGGCCAGGGATCAGGGGCTACCCGGGAGCTTCGAGGACCCGAATCCGAC
>CAYUPN010000006.1:40351-71343 GCA_964446605.1 uncultured Bifidobacteriaceae bacterium
GATCAGGGGCCAGGGATCAGGGGCTACCCGGGAGCTTCGAGGACCCGAATCCGACGCAGAAACAGGGCCCGGTCGCGCCTGGGTTCCGGGCCCTGACGACCGGGCTCGGGGTGCGGCCGCCATCCTGATCCGGGCGCCGCGCCGGCCGCTTTCGAACGTTTCACCCGCCGTTCCAGCAACCATCCAGTTCTGAAAAATCCGGGCGCGCGAGCCGTGGGGCAGCCGCAGCGCGATCCTCGGGCAATCAATCGAAAACCATCCACACAAACCTTCAACAGCCTGCTTTCCCTCGGCAATCACGCTGAGTCCGATAACACATATTATGTTGACCAGGGGGTGGGATCGGGTGCGGGGAGCCGGGATCCGGGCTTCTCGATTGTGGCTTCGAGGGGCTCCTTCTGGGCTTCTCCCGGGGTGCATCCGGATGCGGGGTCGCGTCGCTGGCTCGCCGGCCTGAAGGCCGGCCCTCCTGGTGTCGGAGTGCGAGCGCGGTTGCTCGCATGGGGTGCCGGGCTGCGCGGTTGCTCGGCTGAATTGCCGGCCCTGAAGACCGGCCGTCCTGGAGTCAGGGTACGAGCGTCGTCGCTCGCATGGGATGCCGGGCTGTGTTGGTTGCGTGCTGAATCGCCGGCCTGAAGGCTGGCCGTCCTGGTGTCGGGGTGCGAGTGCTGTCGCTCGTCCGAAATCTGCTCTCGGCTCCTGGGGGAATCAGGGGCGACACGAGACCGCCCCTGACTGGATGTCGCTGTCTACTCCGTCTGTCGGAGATCGTTGAGGATCGCCTCCAGCGCGGCGATGATCTCGTCGCGTTCCGCCTTCCCCTTGCGGAAGCTGAGCTTGAGATTGAACGCCTTGCTGGGTGGACGGTAGGCCCAGACGAACGCCTTCGGCCGGCCGACCTTTGGCTTCGCGGCCTGCTTCCGGAGCTCCTCGCGCGTGGCGCCCCCGCTGGCGATCTTCTCCACCAGCGCGATCATTTTCTGGGGGTCTCCCTGCCTAACTACCTGTAGAAGCAATGACTTGGAGGAAATGTCGGCGAGCCGACAAAGGTTCTTGACCTCGTCCGGCATGGCGTGGATGGCGAGCGACTCGGTGACCGCGACGCGCGACTTCCCCAGCTTCTTCGCGAGCATCTCGTGGGTATAGCCGCACCGCTGCGCGAGCGAGTGCATCGCCTCGGCCTCTTCGAACGGCGTCAGGTCCTTGCGCTGAAGGTTCTCGACGAGCGCGATCTCGAGGACCTCGTTGTCGTCGCCGTCGCGGATGACGCCCGGGAGCTCCTTCAGGCCGACCTGGATCGCGGCCTGGTAGCGCCGCTCGCCGGCGACGATCTGGTAGCGGTCGCCGCGCTGCCGGAGCACCAGCGGCTCGATGATGCCTTTCTCGGCGATCGAGGCCATGAGCTCCGACAGGTCGCCCATGACCTGCCGCGGCTGGTTCGGGTTGGGGTCGATCAGTTCGATGGGGACCATCCGGCCCACGGGGGTTCCCCCCGGCGCGGTGAGCGCTTCGACGTAGTGGGCGTCGTGCCGCATCCGGATGGAATCAGGCAAGCCTCGCTTCGCCACGGTCCATTACCTCTTCGCAAAGCATGTAGTACTCGCTCGCACCGGTCGAGTCGGGCGCGAACGTGAAAATGGATTCCTTGTAGGCCGGGCTCTCCTCGAGCCGGACGCTCTTCGAGATGGTGGTCTTGAAGACCTTGCTCCCGAAGACGGTGGTGATCTGTTCCCGGATGTCGCGCGCGAGCGACGTCCGGCGGTCGTGCATGGTGATGACCACGCCGAGGATCTGCAGCCCGGGGTTGGCCCGCGCCCGGACCTTCTCGATGGTCTCGAGCAGGTCGTCCGTGCCCTCGAGGGCGAAGTAGGACGACTGGATCGGGATCAGCAGGTGCGTTGCCGCGACCAGCGCGTTGACGGTCAACAGTCCCAGCGCCGGCGGGCAGTCGATGACGATGTCGGAGAACTGCGAACGGATCGGGTCGATGCGATCCTTGAGCCGGAAGTGGGCGTCGAGCTCCCCTACCAGCCGCGCCTCCAGCTTCGCGAGCGCGATGCGCGCCGGCGCGACCGAGAGGTTCTCCAGCGAGCCCGCCTGGATGATGTCCTCGAGGCGGCCCTCCGGCTCCGCGATGACGTCGTACATGCTCTTGCCGACCTGCCGCATGTCGAGGAACGACATCGTGCTGTTCGCCTGCGGGTCAAGGTCGATCAGGAGCGTGCGGCGGCCGCGGATGGCAAGCGCGGCGGCCAGGTTGATGGCGGTCGTGGTCTTCCCTACGCCGCCCTTCTGGTTGGCGATGGCAACGATCATGTGTACAAGCGGCCGACGAGTGTGCGGGAGGCGTGGCCATCTTACCGCAGAGTTGTGCACCTGCGGTCAAGCGATGCGGGCGGCAGGCGAATCTCCGTCGCTGTCGACGTGCCCGGCAGCGGATCGGGCCTGCCTTCCAGGCCTCCCCGTGAAGGAAGGAACGGACGATTACATCTTGTACTTGCCGAGATCGTCCAGGTCGAGGCTCTCGAGCCACTTCTGCAGCCGCTCGCTGTCGCCGCGCTCCGGCGGCCCCTCGAGCGCCTTCGCGTTGTCGATGACCGCTTCCTCGACGTAGATGGGCGCGCGGGCGCGCAGCGCCAGCGCAATCGCGTCGCTCGGACGCGCGTCGATGAGTACCGGCTCGCCGCGCACGGCGAGGTGAATCACCGCGAAGAACGTGTTCTCCCGCAGATCCGAGACGACGATCTTCTGTACGGAGGCGTCGAGATCCTGGATGACGTTGCGGAGCAGGTCGTGCGTCATCGGCCGGGGCGTCGCCACGTTCTCGATCTGGAGCGCGATGGCGTTGGCCTCGAAGATCCCGACCCAGATCGGCAGCACCCGCTGCCCGGCCTCGTCGCGGAGGATGATGATCGGCATGTTGGTGACCGGGTCGACCATGAGACCCTTGATGGTCATCTCAATCTGCATGAGCTTCCTCCCTCGATGGCGGCGCGGCCACGCCATGCACGTCCTCGACCAGTCCCCAGAGGCTGTTCGGGCCGGCCCGGCGGATGCGGACCGGGAGCAGGCGTCCAATCCACGACGGATCGCCGGGGAAGTTCACGACGGTGTTGCCGCTCGTGCGGCCTGACACGTCCGAGGCCCGGCGCCGGCTGGCGGCGTCGGCCAGCACCTCGACCGTCTGCCCCACCATCGTGCCGTGCAGCGTTTCCTGGATCTGCCGCTGCAGCGTCTGCAGCCGCACGATCCGCTCGGTCTTCACCGCCTCCGGCACATCGTCAGGATAGCGCTTCGAGGCGAGCGTGTTGGGCCGCTCGGAGTACTTGAACGAGAACATGCTGTGGAAGCGGACCCGCTCGGTGAGCGAGAGCGTCTCCTCGAAGTCGGCGTCGGTCTCCCCGGGGAATCCGACGATCATGTCGGTCGACAGCGCGATCCCCGGAACGTCCGCGCGCAGCCGGTCGACGAGCTCCAGGAAGGTCTCGCGCGTGTACCGCCGGCGCATGACCTTGAGCACGCGGGACGAGCCCGACTGCACCGGCAGGTGCAGATGCTTGCAGACCTTCGGGAGATCGCGGATCGCGGCGATGAGACGATCCGTGACGTGGCGGGGGTGCGGGCTCGCGAACCGGATGCGCGCGATTCCCTCGACCTCGTTGACGGCCTCGAGCAGGCCGGCGAAGTCGCATGAGGGGTCGTCGGGCGCCTGGTAGTGGTTGACGATCTGGCCGAGCAGCTGCACCTCCCGCAGTCCGCGGGCGGCGGCGTCCCGGACCTCCGCGAGGATCTCCGCTTTCGGCCGCATCCGCTCGTGGCCACGCGTGTACGGCACGACGCAGAAGCTGCAGTACTCGTTGCAGCCCTCGATGATCGTCACCCAGGCGCGGACCGGATCGGCCCGGCGCGTCAGGCCGAACGGGAAGGCGACGTTGTCGTGCGCGCCGAGGTCGATCTGGGCCGACCGGGTCTCGAGCGCGCGGTCGACGAGCATCGGCAGCAGCCGGACCCGGCGCGTGCCGACGATCACGTCGACGTGCGGCGCGCGTGCCCGCAACCGCTCCCCTTCCTGCTGCGCGACGCACCCGGTGACGGTCACGACCTGGTCGCGCCCGGTCTCCGCCGCCAGCACACGCAGTTCGCCGAGCCGCGTATACAGCTTGTCCTCCGCGTGCTCGCGGACGCTGCACGTGTTGATCACCACGACATCGGCATCCCGCTCGTCGTCTGTGCGGTCGTAGCCGGCGGACTCGAGCAGGCCCGACATCTGCTCCGAGTCGTGGTAGTTCATCTGGCAGCCGTACGTCTCGATCAGGTACTTCCGGCTCACGCGCGTTCCTTCGCCTTTCGCCTTTCGCTTTCGCCTTTCGCCTTCGGGCGGCGCGGGGTGGCGCCGCCCGCAATCATCTGCCGGGCGCTCTCGATCAGCTCGCCGGTGACGATCTCCCCGGCCATCATCCGGGCGATCTCCGCCGCCCGGCGCTCCGGATCCAGCCGTTCGGCCGTGGTCACCGTGCGGCCGTGGCGCACCGATTTCGCCACGTGGATGTGGTGGTGGCCACAGGCGGCGATCTGCGGCAGGTGCGTGATACAGAGTACCTGGTAGTCGTTGGCGAGCGCGCGCAGGCGCCGGCCGACGACCTCGGCGGTGGCCCCGCCGATGCCGGCGTCGACTTCGTCGAAGATGAGCGTGGCCCCCCTGCCCCGCCTGGCGGAGAGGGTCTTGATGGCCAGCATGAGACGCGAGAGCTCGCCGCCGGAGACGATGCGTGAGAGGGGCCGGAGATCTTCGCCGGGGTTGGTAGATACAAAGAACTCTGCTCTATCGAGTCCTTTGGGTCCCAACGCCGGCGCCCCCTCCGGCTGGAACCGCAGCTCGAACCGGGTTCGCCCGAGCGCCAGTCCCTCCAGCTCTCCCACCAGGGCTCCGGCGAACCGCCCGGCCGCCTCGCGCCTCGCGGCCGACAGCGCCCCGGCCACCGCCCGGTACTCGCGCTCCGCCTGTTCGAGCTCTCCCTGCACCGCAGCCGCCCGCTCCCCCGAGCCCCGCAGCGTCTCGAGCTCCTGCCGGCACCGCTCGCCGTGCGCGATGGCCTCGTCGAGGGACGGTCCGTACTTGCGCTTGAGACGCTCGATCACCGCGAGCCGGTCCTCGACCGCCTGCAGCCGTTCCGGGGAGGCGTCGATGCCCTCGGCGTAGTCGCGGAGGAAGTACGCGAGATCCTGCAGCGACGCCTGGACGGCCTCGCGGCTCTCCAGGTACGGCGCGACGTCCGCGTCGATGGACGCCAGCTCGGCGACGCGCTTCCAGACGCCGGCCAGCTGCGCGATGACCGCCGCATCGTGCTCGTAGAGCGCGGCGTACGCCTCGGCGCTCAGCCGCTGCAGCCGTTCGGCATGCGCCAGCCTGGCGCGCTCGCGCCCGAGCGCCTCGTCTTCACCGGGCTGCAGCGCCGCGCGGGCGATCTCGTCGCGCTGGAACGTCAGGAGGTCGACGCGCGCCGCCTTCTCGCGCTCGTCCAGCCGGAGCGTGTCGAGCTCGGCGCGCAGCGCCGTCAGGCGCGCGTGCACGGCGCCGACGGCGTCCCGCTGCGCTTCCAGCCCGGCCCAGGCGTCGAGCAGGTCGAGATGGCTCTCCGGATCCAGCAGCCCGTGGTGCTCGTGCTGTCCATGCACTTCGATGAGGCGCGCGGAGAGCTCGCGCAGCGCGCCGGCGGTCGCGAGGGCGCCGTTGACGAACGCCCGGCTCCGTCCGCTGCTGCTGATCTCCCGGCGGACGATCACCTCGGTGCCGTCGACGTCGAACTGGGCCTCGATGACGGCGAGCTCCTCGCCGGTACGCACGAGGTCGCTCGACGCCCGGGCGCCGAGCAGCAGTCCCACCGCTTCGACGAGAATCGACTTGCCGGCGCCCGTCTCGCCGGTCAGCACGGTGAGACCGGCGTCGAGCTCGAGCTCGACCCGCTCGATGACGGCGAGATGGCGGATGCTCAGATAGCGCAGCATGGCGGGACCCGGGAACGGGCGACGCGTGCGCGCGACGCGTGCGTGAACGCCGCAAGTCTCATCGTAGCATACCCTTGAAAGCACTCGTGTTCCGATGCTACGCTAGCGCATCCGCGCTGTCCCAGCGGCGCACGAATACTATGCGGCGGAGGTCTTGTTGCGCACGCTTGGCCTGTACGCCCTGGCACTGCAGGACGTGCCAGGGGGGGCTGCGGCCGATCCGGCTGCGGGTCTCGATCTCGTCCGGCTGATCGCGGACTCGAGCTGGCTCTCGAAGCTCGTTCTGCTGGTCCTGGTTCTCTTCTCCATCGCGTCCTGGGGCGTCATTCTCTACAAGCTCTGGACACTCAACCGCGCCGAGCGGCAATCGGCGTCGTTTCTGAACGTGTTCCGGCAGAGCAGCAAGTTCTCGGAGGTGCAGGCCGTCTGCCGCAACCTCACCGAGAGCCCGCTCGTCGGCATCTTCCAGGCGGGCTACGCCGAGCTGAACTCGCAGCTGCGCCAGGCACCGCCGGCGCCGCAGGCGCCGGCGTCACGGGCGACGCTCAAGAGCCTCCCCGCCCTCGACCGCGCCCTGCTGCGCGCGGCGACGATCGAGGTCAACAAGCTCGAGGACCGTCTGACGTTCCTGGCGACGACGGCGAGCATCACGCCGTACATCGGGCTGTTCGGCACGGTGTGGGGGATCATGGCCGCCTTCCAGGGCATCGGCGCCACCGGCTCCACGAGCCTGGACGTCGTCGCGCCCGGCATCGCGGACGCGCTGATCGCGACGGCGGCGGGCCTGTTCGCCGCGATCCCGGCGGTGTATTTCTACAACCACCTCACCGCGCGCGTGAAGGTGCTCGCCGCCGAGATGGACGACTTCTCGCTCGAGTTCCTGAACATCTCGGAGCGCAACTTCACGTAGACCGCGGGAACGCCGATGCCCAAGCTGGAATCGCTCGAGACGGCCGGGAGCCCGCGGCGCGGCCGCGGCCGACGCGTGACCACCCATCTGGCGGAGATCAACGTCGTCCCGCTCGTCGACGTCATGCTGGTGCTGCTGATCATCTTCATGGTCGCAGCCCCGATGATGCAGCGCGGCGTCGACGTCAACATCCCGGTCGCGCGCCGCGCGGCGCCGATGACCAGTGAGCGGCTCTTCGTCACGGTCCCGCTCAGCTTTCGGGAGAGCCGCGTCGTCTATATCGATGAGGACCCGATCCGGGTCGACATCCTCGCCGAGCGGGTCAGGCAGGCGATGCTGAACCAGGAGAGCAAGGAAGTGTTCCTGCGCGGCGACGGCGGCGTGACCCTGCAGGAGCTGCTCGAGGTCATGGATCAGCTCAAGGCGGGGGGCATCGAGCGCGTCGGCATCGTCGCCAACCCGCCGACCGGACGGCGGCGGTAGACGTGCCTCCCGCTCCGGGCGGGGACCACGATCCGGATCAGCAACACGGCGGCATGGACGCAGTCACCCCGATTCTCGTGCAGCGCGCGCAGCCCAGTGGCGGCCTCTGGTCGCGCATCGGGATGTCCGCGATCCTGCACGCGCTGCTGCTGCCCCTCGCCGCGTTCGTCCTCGTGTCCGCGCCGCAGCGCGAGCAGGCGCCGCGCGAGGTGATGACGATCAGCCTGGGGGGCGCGCCGGGGCCGCTGGTCGGCGGCATGACGCCGATGGCGGGCCGGGCCGCGGTGCAGGCGCCGCCCGACGCCAGACCGACGCCGCCGGCCCCGCCGCCGCAGGCGCAGCCGGAGATGACGTTGCCGCGCGAGGCGCCGCGGCCCACGCCGCCGCCCAGGCGTGAGCCGCCGCCGACGAAGCCGCCCGAGGAGGCGCGAGGGCGCCGGATGCCGACCGCGCCGGAGCCGTCGACGGGGAACGCCGTTGCCGAGACCGGCGGGCAGGGCATGCAGTTCGGCCTGACCACCGGCGGGGGCGGCACGGGCGGATATCTGGACGTCGGCAATTTCTGCTGCCCCGAGTACCTCGGGACCATGCTCCAGCTGATTCAGCGGAACTGGAACGCGAAGCAGCAGGTCGCCGGGCAGACGCTGGTGAAGTACACGATTCAGCGCGACGGGCGAATCACCGACGTCCAGATCGAGCAATCGAGCGGCTACTTCGCCCTCGATCAGACCGCCCAGCGTGCCGTCATGCTGACGGGCCAGCTGCCGCCGCTGCCCCCGCAGTTCACCGAGCCGACGCTGACGGTTCACCTCATCTTCCGATACGAGCGCTGATGCATTCACGATTCCGACTCGTTGCCACCCTGCTCGTGCTGGGCGCCGGCGTCACGGTCTTCGCCCTGCAGGACCCGCCGGCCCAGCCGCCGCCGCAGCAGAGCGAGATCCAGCTGGAGATCTCCGGCCAGGCCGGGGCGCCGCCCCGGTACGCGGTGCCCGACTTCACCGCCCTGTCCGGCGACGCCGAGACCACGGAGGCGGCGAAGACGATCGGCCAGGTGCTCTGGGACGACCTGGCGTTCGAGCGCGAGTTCTACATGATCCCGCGCGACACGTACGCGTCGATTCCCGCGGCCCGCGGCGAGGCGGACGTACCGTTCGACCGGTGGCTCGAGGTGGGCGCCGACGGGCTGGTGCTCGGATCGGTGCGGAAGGACGGGACGGGGCTGCGGATCGAAGTGCGGCTGCTCAACGTGCGCAGCCGGCAGGTGGTCTTCGCCCGGGAGTACAGCGGGTCGGCGGGCAATCCACGCGCCTACGCGCACACCATCGCCGACGAGATCCATCAGCAGCAGCGCGCGCTGCGGGGCGTCGCGCGCACGAAGCTGACCTTCGCGTCGGATCGCGATCGCGAGAAGATCCTCACCACCGTCGAGGACCGCGACGTCAAGGAGATCTACATCGCCGATTACGACGGCGCCAACCAGCGGCGCATCACGGTGAACCGCACGCTGAGCATCACGCCGACCTGGGCGCCCGACGGCCGCTCGATCGCCTACACGTCGTACGTGCGCGGCTTCCCGACGCTGTTCATTTCGTACATCTACGAAGGCAAGCGCGAGGAACCGGCCGGGCGGGGCACGCAGAACTGGCTCCCGGCGTGGTCGCCGGACGGGACGAAGATCGCCTTCACGTCCAACCGCGATGGCAACGCGGAGCTGTACGTGATGAACCGCGACGGCTCGGGGCTGCGCCGCCTGACGAACCACCCCGCGATCGACACGACGCCGACGTGGTCGCCGACCGGGAGGCAGATCGCCTTCACGTCCGACCGCGCCGGCGGACCGGCCATCTACATCGTCGGCGCCGACGGCCTGAATCTGCGGCGCATCTCGCGGAGCAGCAACTGCGATCGCCCGACGTGGTCGCCGGCGCCCTTCAACGAAGTGGCGTTCGTCTGCCGCACCGGTCCGGGCTACGATGTGATGATCTACGAGTTCGCGAGCGGCGAGACACGACAGATCACGTTCGGCGAGGGAAGCAACGAGAGCCCGTCGTACTCGCCGAACGGCCGTCACCTCGCGTTCACCTCGACGCGCGCCGGGCGCACGCAGGTGTTCACGGTCGGGCGCGACGGCCGGAATGTCCGCCAGGTCACGCGCGTGGGGAACAACTACACGCCGGACTGGTCCCGATAGGATCGCTGCGGACGGAAACAGGCAACAGGAATACCGGAAAAGGGAAAGGGTGTGGATGCGATGATCCCGACTGGAGCCGCGCGGAGAGCCGCCCTCGTCCTGCTCGTGCTGATGGCCGTTACCGCCGGGGCATGCGCGAAGAAGGAGCCGCCGGTGGCGCGGCCCGCTCCCCCGCCGCCCCCCGGCGCCACCGCCGACGCGGCGCGGCCGCCGGCGCCCCCGGAACCGGTGCCCGAGCCGGAAGGGGTCCCGCCGATGCCGGTCACCGAGGACAACATCGGATCGCGGTCGCTCGACGACATCAACCGCGACTCGCCGCTCCGGCCCGTGTTCTTCGCGCTCGACCAGCACGAGATCGACGGCCAGGGGCAGCAGTTGCTGCAGCAGAACGCGGACGTGCTCAAGCGCTACCCGAGCTGGCAGATCACGATCGAGGGGCACTGCGACGAGCGGGGAACCGCGGAGTACAATCTGGCGCTTGGCGAACGGCGCGCCATCGCGGCGCGCAATTACCTCGTCTCGCTCGGCATTCCGGCGGATCGCATCCGCACGGTCAGCTACGGGAAGGAGTTCCCCTTCGACCCGGGGCACACCGAGGAGGCGTGGTCGAAGAACCGCCGCGCCCACTTCGTCGTCACCGCGAAGTAACGCCGCGGCGAGGAGACGCACCATCATGCGACGCATCACCATCGGCCTGGTCGCCGCCGCGCTGCTGGCCGGCGTGCTGCCGGCCCGCGCCGCCAACCGCGAGCACGAGCAGATCCTCGCCGACATCCGCATGCTGCAGGAGCAGACGCAGCGGCTGCAGCTCGCGATCGTCACGCTCGGCGAGGCCCTGAAGGCGCTCACGTCGAAGATCGACGAGCAGGGGGCCGCGACCCGGAAGGGGTTCGCGGATCAGAAGCTCGCCACCGACACGGTGGCGTCCGATCTGCGCATCCTGCGCGAGAAGCTGGACGAGACGAACGTCCGGCTGACGTCGCTGTCGCAGGACGTGACCGGCCTGCGCGAGATCATCCCGCAGAGCTATCCGCAGCCCCTGATGGATCCGAACGCGCCCCTGCCGGAAGGGGCCGATGCCGGCGCCGCCCCGCCGCCGCCGATGCCGATGGGCACGGGGACGACGCCGCGGCGGCTCTACGACATGGCGTTCGCCGACTACACCGCGGGCCAGTGGTCGCTCGCGATTCAGGGCTTCGAGACGTACCTCAAGACGTACCCGAAGTCGGACCTCGCCGACGATGCGCAGTATTACATCGGCGAGTCGTACAGCGCCGATTCGCGGTTCCGCGAAGCGCTGGCCGCCTATCAACGGATGATCAGCGACTATCCGCAGAGCGATCTGCTGCCGGAGGCCTGGTACGAGGTTGGCGCCAGCTACGAGCGCCTCGGCCAGCGGGACCGCGCGCGCGAAGCGTACGAGCGCGTCGTCCAGCAGTTTCCCGAGACCGATGCCGCGCGCCTCGCCAGGCAGCGGCTCGACAGTCTGAACCGGCAGCCGTAAGCGCCGCGACCGCCCGCGGTGGACGCGGGCGTGAAAGGAACGACACGCACATGGGCAGCGTCAACAAGGTGATTCTGGTCGGCAATCTCGGCCGCGATGCCGAACTGCGGTATACGCCGGGCGGCTCAGCGGTCGCCACGCTCAACCTGGCGACGACCGAGATGTGGAACGACAAGGACGGGCAGCGCCAGGAGAAGACCGAGTGGCACCGCATCGTCCTGTGGGGCAAGCAGGCCGAGACGCTCAGTCAGTACCTGCAGAAGGGACGGCAGATCTACGTCGAAGGCCGCCTGCAGACCCGCCAGTGGGACGACAAGGACGGCAACAAGCGCTATACGACGGAGGTCCGCGGCGACCGGGTCGTGCTGCTCGGCAGCGCCGGTGGCGGCGGCGGACGCGGTGCGCAGCGCAGCGAGATGGCGCAGGCCGCCGAGCCGTCGGATCTGCCGGCGGAGCTGTCCGAGGACGATATCCCCTTCTAGCGCACGACGCGGCGCGTCTGCGAACACGCCGCCGAAGTGGCGTGCCGCTTGTACTCACGCTCCTGGAGACCGCGCGCCGACTGCGCGGCCTCCAGGAGGACACCGCGTGAGCCCCGCTGCCCGGACCGCTCCCCCGTCGCCGGCCGCCGATCGTCGCGCGCAGTTCGCCGACGACCTGATTCGCACCACCCGGAACTTCCGCACGACGACCTGGCTCGGACACGAGCCGGCCAATGCGCTCGTGGTCGGTTCGGTGTCCTGCGCAGAGGCGCTGCGTGCGGAGCTCACTCGCGCCGCGCGCGAGGCCGGCGTCGCCACCCCTGTCGTCGCCCCGGTGTAGATCCACGTCAGCCTGTCGAAGCGCCGACGCCACCGTGTCGGCACGCCGCCGCCTGACGGGCGCTTCGGGAAGCGATCGCGCCCGCCAGGCAGGTGGATTGCGCACTCCCTGCCGCCTCCGGAGTCTCGTGCGCCGTTCGTGCGCAGGCATGGCGTTTGCCTCGTCGGCTCGCGGAGCCGTCTGCCCCGTGAGCCCCCAGTCCGCCCTTGCCGTGGCCCCGACAGCCTCCGTCTGCGACGAGCAGGCGGGCACACATCGGTCCCCCTCCAGTGAGGCCCGCCGGCGGCTGCTCTTCCTGATCACGCAGTTCGACACGGGCGGCGCCCAGAGCCAGGCGCTGCTCCGCATGGCGCATCTCGATCCGGCCCGCTATGACGTCACGCTCTGCCTGCTGACCTCACGGGCCGGCTACCTGCTCGAGCGCGTGCGGGCGAGCGGCATCCGCGTGATCCACGCCGGCCTCGACCAGCAGGCGACGGTCTATCGCAAGCTGGCGCGGATACGTGAGGTCCTGGAGGCTGAGCGGCCGGATGTCGTGACCGGGGTTCTCTGCTGGGACCACACCTACGGGCTGCTCGGCGCTGCGCTGGCTGGTGTGCCGCTGATCCTCGCCGACCTGCAGAACGAGCGGGCAGCCGTGCGCCGGAGCTTCTCCCGCGGCTTCCGCGTCGCCGAAGCCACGGTCCTCGGTCTGTGTGCGGACGCGATCGTCGGCTGCTCGCGGGCCGTGCGCGACAGCTATCTGCGCGCATGGCCCTGGATTCGCGGCCGCGCGACCTCCATCCCGAACGCCATCGATGTCGGCGCAGCGCCCGCGCGCGCGATTCGGCGGCTCCCGGACGATGGGCGCGCGCTGCGCATCGGCACGCTCGGCCGGCTCATGGCACAGAAGAATCACGCCCTGCTGCTGCGGGCCGCCGCACGCGTCGTCCGCGAGGCACCGCACGTGCGGTTCGTCATCGGCGGCGATGGGCCGCTGCGCGGCGATCTCGAGCGGCAGATCGAGGCGCTCGGCCTCGGGGATCACGTCGAGCTCATCGGGGAAACCCGGGCGCCGTACGCGTTCCTGCAGTCGCTGGACCTCTTCGTGCTCAGCTCGGATTGGGAAGGACTGCCGGTGGTGGCCATGGAAGCGATGGCCTGCGGCGTGCCGGTGGTGGCGACGAACGTCGGCGGGGTCGCCGAGATCGTGGACGAGACGATCGGCCTGCTCTGCCCTCCCGGAGATGAGGCGGCATTGGCCGCCGCGATCGTCGCCCTCGCGCGCGACCCTGACCGCCTGTCGGCCCTGGGCGATGGCGCGCGCCGGCGTGCGGAGCGCGAGTGTGATGTCTCGTCGGCGGTTGCGCGCTGGAGCGCGCTTTACGACCTCGTGCCCCCACGGAACATCCAGCCGGACGCGCGGCTGATCCCTGGATCGGCATCGCGACCGATGACTCCTGTGAGACTCCCGAACGAACGCGTCACCAGGCTGCTGGTTCTTCGCCTGTGTCCACAGCATCGGCTCCGCGCGATCGTCGGCCAGCTGCAGCACGCGTATCCGGACGCCACGATCGACGTGCTCTGCCAGTCCGAGTGGGAGGAGCGCACGTTGCGTGATCTGCCGGGCTGCCGCGCGCTCGTGTACGGCAGCGGTCCCTTCTCGCTCCACGTGGCAGGGTCGGCGATGCTCCGGCGGCTTCGCGCGGCCCGCTACGACTTCGTCGTCCTTCCCTACAACCTCGCGAGCGAAGCCGGGTACCGCCAGGCCGAGCTCGCCGCGCTCTGGGCCGGCCGGGGACGGCTGCTGCCGTTTGCAGCCTGGACCGACCCCGTCGCGCCGCTCGCGGTCAGAACCTGGTACAGCCTGTTCTGGATCGTGGCGGCGCGCCACCTGGACGGCCTGTTCGCGGCGGGTCTCATCGCGCGGGGTCTCTGGAAGGGCCTGAGGCGCCGGCTCGCGGGGCGCATTCGCATTCCGTCAGGAGCTGCCGCATGAGCACGCCAGTGGTCAGCGTGATCGTGCCGGCCTACAACGCCGAGGCCTGGATCGCGCGCGCGGTCGACAG
This sequence comes from uncultured Bifidobacteriaceae bacterium, assembly GCA_964446605.1. GTDB lineage: Bacteria > Acidobacteriota > Vicinamibacteria > Vicinamibacterales > JAENWD01 > JAENWD01. Next base: position 54,319 of record CAYUPN010000006.1, read on the forward strand.
CGCGCTCGACCAGACGTTCCGCGATCTCGAGGTGATCGTCTGCGACGACGGGTCGACGGACGGCACGGGCAGGCTTCTGGAGGCGTACCGGGATCCGCGGCTCCGCGTGCTGAGGCACGAGAACCGTGGACGGGGCGCGGCCCGCAACGCCGCGATGGCCGCGGCCCGGGGCCGGTATCTCGCCCTGCTCGACGCCGACGACTGGTGGCTGCCGGAGAAGCTGGCGGGCGACGTCGCGGTGCTGGAGGCATCAGCCGGACCGGCGCTCGTCTACGCGAATCTCCACGTCGTCGATCGCGACGGGCAGATCGCGCGGACGATGAACAACCGCCACGTCGTCGCGCACACGGGCGACGTCTTCGCGCTGCTGCTGCAGCGGAACTTCGTCCCGACCTCGACGATCGTGCTGCCCCGCGAGACGGCCGGGCGCGCCGGCCCCTTCGACGAGTCGCTCGTCCGCTGTCAGGACTGGGAGTGGCTGTTGCGCGTGGCGGCCCGGGTTCCGTTCCGCTACCGCAACGAGATCGTGGGCTTCTACGACGCGCACAGCTGGGGCACGGACGAGAAGACCTTCGCGACCTGGGAGGGTGCGCTGCGGCTCCTCGACGTTGTCGGGCAACGGGAGCCGGCGCGCGTCGCCGCCGCCGGCATGGAGCTCACGCGCAGCCGCGCGGCGGTGCACTGGGAGATTGCCCGTGCGGCCGAAGCGAAGCGCGACTACGGCCGCGCGGCCCGTCATTACCGCAAGGCGCTCGCCTGCACGCCCGAGGACGATCGGCTGTCGTGGGCGCTGGCGATGGCCTGCTATCGGTCCGGGGACCGTCGCGAGGCCGACGCGGCGCTGTCCGATCACGTCGCCCGGCTGCCCTGGGCGCCGCTGCCGCGGTTCTACCGGGGCACGCTCCGTCTGCTGGCGGGTGACGCGGCCGCCGCGCGAGACGATCTGCGCCGCGCGCTGTATGTCGGCCCGCACGACCAGCACTTCCCCGAGGCGGTCAACAACCTCGCCGTCGCGCATGCGCGCGAGGGAGACCAGGAGCAGGCGGCCGCGCTCTTCGCTCAGGCGGTCCAGCAGCGTGAGGGCTACAGCGACGCGCTCTGGAACCATCTGCATCTGGGGTCGGTGGCGACCGACGCGCTGCGCGTCACGCCCTCGAAGGTGTTCTGATGCGGCGGCACGTGATTGGACACGTCTTCGGCCGGTTCCTGCCGCTCTCGGAAGTCTTTTCGTACGAGCTGCTGCGCAGCCTCGAGGAGCGCTTCGAGCAGCACGTCGTCGCGTCGAGAGTGGAACACCAGGACCGCTTTCCGTGGCCGCACGTCCACCTGCCCGCGTCTGCGCGCGACGCGTGGGCGCTCGCCCGGGAGCGTGGCGTGGAACTGGCCGTGGGGCATTTCGGACCGGTCGGCACGACCGTGATGCCGCTCGCTCTGGCGAACCGGATCCCGGCCGCGACGATCTTCCACGGCTACGACGTCTCGATGCTGCTGCGCGACCCGGTGTGGGTCGAACGGTATCGGGGGCTGGCGGACCTGGGTCTGCACGCGATCTGCATCTCCGACGCGGGACGCCGGCGGCTGCGCGCGATCGGCTGGCCCGCGCGGCAGATCGATGTGATCCACCTGGGGGTGGACACCACACGGATGGCCGTCAGCCCGAGACGTCCTCGCCTGGCGGACGAGCCGATCCGGCTGCTGATGGTCGCGCGCCTGGTTCCGAAGAAGGGCGTGGACGTCGCCGTGCGCGCGATGGCGGGGCTGAAGACGTCCGGCGTGACGGCGACCCTGACGGTCATCGGCGAGGGACCCGGGCAGGTGGCGCTGCAGGAACTGACCCATGCCCTGGGACTCGCCGATGTCGTGTCCTTCGCCGGCGCGCGGCGCCACGACGAGGTGCTCGAGGCGATGGCGTCGGCCGACGTGCTGCTGCAGTGCAGCGTGACCGCGCCGGACGGCGACCAGGAAGGCATCCCGGTCTCGCTCATGGAGGCGCAGGCGCGCGGGGTCCCGGTCGTCGCGACCCGGCATTCCGGGATCCCGGAGCTGGTCGTGCACGGCCGGACGGGGCTGCTCGTCGAGGAGCACGATGCGGAGGGCCTGGCGTCCGCTGTCGGGACGCTGGCTTCCGATCCGGCGCTCGCGCGCCGGCTCGCCGCCGCCGGCCGCCGGCGTGTCGAGCGGCACTTCGATCGCACCCGGCAGGCCGACCGGTTCACGCGCGTCTTCACCAGGCTGATCGCGGAGGGAGCGCCGGTGCAGAGGCGTGCGGCCCGGCGGCCGGGCCCGCGCATCCTGTTCGTGCGGACCGTTCCCGTCGACCTCGCGTTCCGGCGCCTGATGGCGCTGCGCGGCCGATATGCCGGCGCCCATGTGACGGTGCTCACCACGGAGAGCTCGGCCTCGGTGTTCCGGCACGCGCCCCTGGCGGACGCTGTCGTGACGTATCCGGACGGGCGGCTCCGGCTGTCGCACCTCGGGCGTGCGCGGCTCGCGACGTTGCAGGCGGCCCGATACGACCTCGTCGCCGTCGCCTATCCGGACGAGCAGGGGCGCGACTTCGGCAACGTGCGGCGTGTGGCGCGCGCCCTTGGCGGATCACGCCGGGCCGCGCTCACCGTGCGCGATGCCGAGATCGAGATTCCGGGGACCCCGCGTCCGGATCTCGTCCGGCGTACGGCCGTCCTGGAGCGGACCGCATGAAGCTCGGACTGGGCCGCGTCAATCAGGGTGATCCCTTCACCCGCTACTCGTCGTTCAAGTGGCTCGCCACGCGGAAGCTCGCGGCGACCATCGCGTCGGCGGCACCCGAGGCACGCGGGCGGCTGCTCGACGTGGGCTGCGGCGGCCGGCGGTTCGCGCACTATTTCGATGGGCGCGTCGAGCGCTACATCGGCCTCGACTACCCCGTCACGTTCGACGGCGACAACCGGCACATCGATGTCTTCGGCGACGGCCTGCGGCTGCCCTTCCGCGACGACAGCTTCGACACTGTCGTGTGCTTCGAGGTGCTCGAGCACGTGAAGGACGGCTCTGCGCTCGCACGGGAGCTGGCCCGCGTCGTGCGGCCCGGCGGGACGGTGATCCTCACGGTGCCGTTCCTCTGGGGAGAGCACTGCCAGCCGCACGACTATGCGCGGTATACGGTGTTCGGCGTCCGCGAGCTCTTCACGCGCGCAGGGCTGTCCGTCGCGCGTCAGGCGCGCGTCGGCGGCTTCTGGACCGTCGCGGGCCAGCGGCTCTGCTATCACCTCGAGCCGCACTACCGCCGCGTCGCGCGCTGGATGCACACGTCGCTCGCGTTCATGGTACTGCTCTGCGCCGCCCTGCTCGAGCAGCTCGATCCGGCGGACGACGAGTACACGATGTCGCTGGTCGTTGCGAAGAAGCCGGTGACGCGCGGAGGGACGGCATGACGGAAACGGTGCTGTTCGTCCGCTGCGTCCCTCAGCCGCTGGCGCAGCGGGCGCTGCGCGCGATCCGCCGTTCCCGCCCGCACGCCAGGATCGACGTGCTCTCGAATGGCGCGGCGGGCGCGGCGCTGGCCGCCTCGGGCGACGCCGACGCGGTCGTCGAGTATCCGGGCGCCAGCTATGCGCTGCTCGGCGCCGGCATGCGCGTCCTGCCCCGGCTCCGGCGCCGGCGCTACGACTTCATCGTCGTGCCGTACACGTCGCGGGGACGCGAGGCGTTCTGGAACGTGGCGAGGCTCGCGCTGCTCGCCGGCGGACGCACGACCGTGTGGCAGCGCACCGACGGCGCCGAGGCGCCGGCACCGGAGTGGATTCCGGTCAGGTTGCGCGACTGGTGGCAGTCGCAGTCCCCCGCCGCGCGTCTCCGTGGCGCGCTGCTGCAGGTGCTGAGGGTTCCGGCCCTCGTTCTCGCGTACGGGGTCGCGATGCTCGTGCTCGGCGCGGCGGCGCTCGTGCTGATTCCAGCCGTCTGGCTCAAGCCTGCCTCGACCGGAGGACGATCGTGACGAGCACGGCATCCATGCTCACCTGCCCCTGCTGCGGGCACGAGGCGAGCGCCTTCCTGCCGTTCGGACTGAAGCCCCGTGCCAATGCCCTATGCCCCGCCTGCCGCGCGCTCGAGCGGCATCGGCTGCTTGCCCTGCTCTTCGATCGCAGGCCGTCGCTGCTGGCCGGCGTGCGATCGGTCCTGCACGTCGCGCCGGAGGCGCCGCTGGCCCGGCGACTGGCCCGCCCGGGCATCGTCCATGTCACGTGCGACCTGATGGCACCGGCCGTCTCCGTCCGCCTCGACCTCACCCGTCTGCCGTTTGCCAATCGGTCGTTCGACGCCGTGCTCTGCAATCACGTGCTCGAGCACGTGCCGGACGATCGCCGGGCGCTGGCCGAACTGCGCCGTGTGCTGCGCCCGTCCGGTTGGGCAATCCTCCAGAGTCCCGTCGACCACCGGCTCGAACGGACGCTGGAGGACCCGACCGTCACGGATCCCGCCGAGCGTGAGCGTCTCTTCGGGCAGAAGGATCACGTCCGCCAGTACGGGCGCGACTATGCCGCCCGGCTGCGCGACGCCGGATTCGCCGTGGAGCTGGTGCCGTTCGGTGCGATGGCCGACGAGATGGAGTCGCGCCGCCATGCGCTGCTGCCCGAACCCGTGCACCTGTGCCGGAGCGGGGCATGACCCGATCCGGCATCGCATGTTTCTCGAATCTCGACTACGGGCTGCTCCGCTATCGCAAGCAGCACCTGATGGACCGCCTGGCGTCCCGTCTCCCGGTCCTGTACGTGAACCCGCCGCGCGCCATCAAGTCGCGCGACCTGTTCACGGCCGTACGCTGGACGCATCCGCTCGAAGGTCTCACCGTCTTCGAGCCGCCCGTGCTGCCGGGCGTCCGCACGCGACCGCGGCTCCAGCGGCTCAACTATCGGCTGATCGCCTCGCGCCTCGCGGGGTGGCGGGCGGAGCACGATCCGTTTGTCCTGTGGATCTACTCGCCGCACGCGCTCCCGTTCGTCGATCTGCTCCGGCCGGATCTGGTCGTCTACGACGTCGCCGATCTGTATGCGACGCCGAGTGGTCCGTCGCTGCGTGACGGGACCGAAGCGCGCGAAGTCGCCCGGCTGGCGGAGCTCGAAACCAGGCTGCTCGACCGTGCCGACCTCGTGCTCGCGGTCAGCGAGCCGCTCGTTGCGCGCCTTGGCGAGCAGGGCGTGCCCGCGCACTTCGTGCCGAACGGCTGCGACTGGGGGCGATACGCGGCGTTCGTCCCGCCACCACGGGAAGCGCGGCCGCAGCTCGGGTTCGTGGGCACCATCGCGCCGCGTGTGAACGTTCAGCTGATCGCGGACGTCGCCCGCCGGCGTCCCGGCTGGGACATCATCCTCGTCGGGCCGGTCTCCACGGCAATCGACGCCCTCGCGGATCTGCCGAACGTGCGGCTCGCCGGGGAGGTTGCGTATGACGCCGTGCCCGGTGTCATCGCCGGATTCGACGTCTGTCTGCTGCCGCTCCACGAGATCCCGTTCGCGTACTGCTCGTCGCCGATTCAGGTCTACGACTATCTCGCCGCGGGCCGGCCGGTCGTCAGCACGCCGGTCGCGCAGCTCGAACGAGTGCCGGAACTCGTCCACACGGCGCGGGGCGTCGATGCGTTCGTGGAGGCAATCGAGCGGGCGCTCGACGATGGTGACCGCACGGTCGAGGCCCGCCGGGCGTTCGCGCGCGCCAACAGCTGGGACGCCCGGGTGGAGATGATTCTGGATCTGCTGCGGGACCGGGTGCCGGCGCTCGCCGCGGCAGCCTGACACGCCTATTCGCCGGAAGACGTCAGTCTCTGAAGCGCAGACGCGAGCCGGTCGTAGAACCAGACCTCGCCGGCCGTCGTGCAGGTGACGACGAGCGACTCGCCCGCCCAGGCGACGGAGAACGGGAACGGGCAGATCAAGGTGAAGTGTCCGCCCGCCGGCGACTCGAGCTCGACGGATCCGGCGCACGGAAACGCACGCGCGATCCAGCCGCTCGCGCTCCGCGACATCGACCACGTCGGGCCGCGCCCGTCCAGCGCGATGGCTTCCAGCTCACCAGACGAGAGATCCAGCCGCCAGGCCCGGCGCAGCGGCACGGCGGTGGTGGTTCCCGTGTACGACAGCTGCACGGGGTCCAGCCGCAGACCGCCGGAATCGGGATGCAGACCACGCAGGGGCTCGCAGTCGGCCACGACCTGCGTTCCGCGGACGGGATCCCAGGACCAGAGGCCGCCCGACACGCCTGCCAGGTACACCCGGTCGTTCACCACACGTCCGACGGCCGGTGCAAACGGCAGCTCGATCCGCCGCGCCTCGGCGGCCGGATCGGACCTGATCCACAGCGCCGGGGTGCCGGACGGCGACCACGCGACGAGTCCCGATGCTCCGAACGCAGCCACGCCGAGCACCGGCTCGGGCCACGACGTTTCGGCGCTGGATGCGCCGTCCTCGTCGACGAGCCACGACGTGCGTCCCATCAACGTCGTCACGCGCGCTGGCTGACCGGCGGAGCTCGCGAACAGGCACCTGCCCGGCATCTCCAGCGCCCGAGGCCGGATGTGGAGCACCTCCGGCGCAGCGTGATGGTCAGACGGGTGCTTCCACGCGAGGGACAGCGGGTCCGACGGGACACGCCCGCCGACGCGCACCATCCAACGTACCGCCGTCGGATTGACGCGGCCGCTGAACACGGTGCCGGCGAGCGCCCGGACCGCTCGCGCAGCACCCACCGGGAGCACGCCTTCTGCGCGGCAGCCGCCGTTCTCGATCGCAAACTCCAGCGCGATGGCGTCGATCGGGCTCGACGCGTGGTGCGGATCGACGGCCGCCGCGAGCCCTTGCAGCGCCGTCAATGCCAAGGCTGAAGAGCGGAAGTCCTGCCCGCCGAACCCGTCGAGCTCTCCGGCCAGAACGATCAGCGTGGCCGCGAGGGCGGCCGGCCGTGGGAGATGCGCCGGCGTGCGGGCACTGGTCTCCACACACAGCGGCGGCTCTCCGGTTGGAGGCGCGGCAACGGTTCGGGACAGCGCCGCTCCGGCGGCAGTCTCCACTCGCGCCAGCAGCATGCGGTCAGCCGGCGACAGCCCCTCGGCCTGCGATGGCAGCCATGACCCCCCAGGGCTTCCTTCGAGACGCAGCAACGCCGGGATGAGCCGCTCCCCGTCCGGGATGCAGATGCCAGCGGGTACGACGGCGAGCGCCGGGATTGCCCACTCCGGTGCCCGCCGTCCCCGCACTGCGGCATCCAGAACCGCCGCGGCCTCAGCCATCGGCGCGACTACTGGCCTGGACGGCAGGCCGTCGCCGGTCCACGCCGTCCTGCCATGCTCCACGACTGCAGCGGCGAGGCCCGAAGCGAAACCGCCTTCATCGAGGATCCCACGCCAGGCATCCGGGATGGGAGGACGCGCAGGCCGCGCGCCGTTGCGGCGCGCCGCCTGGTGCCGCCGATGGAAGATGCCGGCCAGCCCGGATGTCTCGCGGCCGAACCGGGCCGTGAACTCCGTGAGCGCGACAGGGACGATGTCGTCGCCGGCGAGCAGGCCCTGACCCGACGCGTTGAACAGCAGGCCGGGATGCCGCCTGCCCTCTTCCAGCAACCAGTCCCTGAACGCCAGCAGGTGCGGGCCGCTCTCGATCAGCCGTCCGTCGGCGTCGCGCTCGTGTGATCCCTTCCAGGTGGACACGATCTCGCGCCACACCTCCGGCAGCGGGCGCCCCGCGAGGACGCGAGAGGTCCATGTGGCTTCGAACGTCGTGCCGCGTGCATACGGCTGGCCGTCCACGGCGGCGCAATCCGCACCGACGAACGCGATACGGGAGCAGCCGAGCCTGAGCGCGAAGTCGACCGCCGATGTGATGACGGATCCCCAGGCCCGGAGCATGCCGACGCCCAGGTTCGCCTCCTCGAGCCACGGCCAGGGATGATGCCGTCCCACACGGAAGAGGAACGCTCGTCGTGCGAATCCGTCGAATGCTGGCGGCCACAGGCTCGCCTCGGCCACGAGGACGGGCGTATCGCCGGGCAGCTCGAGGAGATGGCGCCCGTTGGTGGGTGACGGGTCCACGGAGACGATCGCGTGCGGGACGATGCCGGCCCCGAGCAGCGGTCTCGCGGCGGTGTCCGTCGCGACGAGCACGACACGTTCCGACGCCGTGCGCAGATCCTCGAGCGCGCCGTCCAGCGATGGCCCCGCTCCGACGACGACGGCGGGCATGTCTGCTGCGGCGCCTTCCAGCGCGTCGACGTCGGCTTCGCGCTCCAGGACCGGGAGGTTCGCGAGCGTGTTCAGCAGGTACGGCGCCGCGAATCGGCGCCGCGCGTCGGCGTTGGCATGGGCGCCCGCCCGCACGCGTTCGACGCTCGCCCGCGCGGCGCGTACGAAGCCCGGCAGCTCACGCTCGACTACCGGCGACACGAGCAGCGTGGCTGTCAGGAACAGGTCGGGATGCGTGCGGCCGATCGCCGCGAGCTCGGGAAAATCGGGGCCGCAGCTGAAGAGCAGTCGCCGCTCGCGGATCCACGAGCTCCAGTCGCGGCGGCCGAGGCACGCCTCGACGAAGGCGCCGCATGGCTCGAGCACGGCAAGGGGCGGCCGAACCTCGATCTCGTCGAGCGCATCGAGCAGGAAGCCAAGGCCGGCACCGGCGACGACGAGCGCGGACGCCGTGGACAGATCGAGATCGGCCAGTTGCCGGCGGGCCTCACGCACCGGCGCCCGCGCGCTGTTCAGCGCAATCCACGTCCCGTCGTCTCGCGCGATGCGAAGCACGGGGAACGGGCCCTGCCGGTCCGTTGAGACGCGTGTCCGGGCGGCGCCGCCTGGTGGGACGCCCCACGTCTCTTCGTGTGCGCGGCGGTTCAGGGCGGTGAGGTCGTCGACGGTCATCGCGCGACAGCCGCAGCCCGCGCCGCGCCGGCGTAGAGTGCGTCGAAACGGCGCGCCGTGCGTGTGACGTCGAACGTCTGCCTCGCGTACGCGGCGCCGCGGCCGCCGCAGTGCTCGAGCGCGTCACGCCCGGCACGGGCCGCGGACGCGAGCGCCCGCGTCAGCGCGCCGGCGTCCTCCGGGTGAACAACCCAGCCGCCATCGGAGCCGCGGACGAGATCGCCGAGCCCGCCCACATCGGACACCAGGAGCGGCAGGCCGGCGAGCATCGCCTCGATCGCCGCGACCGGCTGGTTGTCGGCACGGCTCGGCAGCGCGAAGAGATCGAATCCGCCGAGACGGGTGTACGGCTCCGTCACATGTCCGGCAAAGACGAACCGTCTCCCGTCCGGGTCCGCCAACCGCGCCGTGCGGCGCAGCTCGCCGGCCGCATCGCCACGTCCGAAGAAGTGGCAGGTCACGTCCAGGCCGGCACGTGCGGCGCGCGCAACCGCCTCGATCAGCAGGTCGAGCCCCTTCCGATGCGTCTGCTCGGCGACGCACACCAGCCGAAGCGCCGCACTGCCGGACCGCCGCTCCACCGGTGGATATCGCGTGAGATCGATGCCGACAGGGACGACTGCCACGTCAGGGACACCGAACTCCGACGACAGGCGCTGTGCCCACGCCTGCGATGGCGTCGTCACGCGATCGCAGAGGCTCCACGCGAGCAGATCCTGCACGTCCATCGCCTCGGGACGATCCGGCGCCACACCATGGCATGTCCCGACGACGGCGGCTGCGCCGGCCCTCCGGGCAACGGCGGCCGCCATCGCGGTGTGGACGTGTGCCAGCCACTCCGTGCTCCCGGCGACGGCGCGCACGATGCGACTGGCTTCGAGCAGGGACGGCACGCGGCGGCGGAAGAAGTCCCCGGCGACGTCGACCGGGACGCCCGCGGCGCGGAGCTCCGCCGCAAGGGCCGGGTCCGTCGTGAACGGCGGCTCCGCATCGCCGCTCACGAGGACGCGGACCGCATGGCCGCGCCTCGCCTGTTGCTTCGCGAGGTCGACCACATAGCGCCCGGCTCCCAGGCGCAGCTGCGGAAGGAGATGCAGGACCTTCACGCGCCCGTCCCGCGGCTCGTGCCCGGTACAGACCATGCCCTGCCGCCTCGTACGTGTGCACGCACGTGCATGTCGGATGAGCGTGTCTGCAAGGATCGCGCGCGCAGGCCGCGATGCGCCCGGATGCGGAATGGCGGGAAAAATCGGCGAGGCCTCCGGCCGGTGGGCCCCGCCGTCTGTCGACGCCCCGACCGCGTGCTGTCGGGGATGCGTCAGCCGGAGCGAGCCCGGGAGAACCGGGCTCGTGGACTCAGGGCTGGCTGGTGCCCTCGCGGCCGTACCGATCCTCGAGCCGCACGACGTCGTCGAGCTCCGGCGTCGAGACCTCGATGACGTCGCTGTCCTCGAGCGCCGTCATGCGATGCACCGTCCCCGGCGTGACGTGGAAGCGCTGGCCAGGCAGGACCTCGTGCTTCACGAGCTGCCCGTCCTGCTGGATCTCGAACAGCAGCTTCCCCGACCAGAGCAGGATCGTCTCGTCCTTCCTGTTGTGGTACTGCAGGCTGAGGGCGTGCCCCTTCTTGATGTGGATGATCTTGCCGACGTACCGATCCGTCTTCGCCCAGTGCAGCTCGTAGCCCCAGGGCTTGTCGACGCGCGGAATCTCCGACACCGTGCTCTCCTTCGCGGTTTGTGTGCGCGTGCCGCGCACGGAACGTTTTCCTACGCCTGCATGACGGCCCTGCCCCGCCCGAGCGCGTCGACGACGTACTGTTCGAGCGGCCCGAGGTCGCCGGTGCGCGTGGCCGTGCGCGCGAGACGCCGCAGCTGCCCGACGTCGCTCGCGCGGACCACCTCGCGGGCGACCCGCAGCGCCACAGGGTTCATGCTGAACTCGTCGACGCCGAGCCCCATGAGCAGCGCGAGGAGGACTGGCTCGGATGCGAGCTCGCCGCAGACCGACACGGCGGCGCCATGCCGTCTGGCGAGCCGCGGCAGCGTGCGGAGCACCCGCAGCACCGCCGGATGGGTCGGCCCCGCGAGCGCGGCGAGCCGCTCGTCGGTGCGATCGGCGGCGAGCAGGTACTGCACGAGGTCGTTCGTCCCGATGGCCAGGAAATCGGAGACTTCCGCCAGGTGATCCGCCGCCAGCGCGGCGGCCGGGACCTCGATCATCGCGCCGAGCCGTACGTGCGCGTCCGCCGCCTCGCCGCCGAGCTCCCGGCGCACCTGTTCCAGACGGCTTCGCGTGCTCGCGATCTCGCGCGCGTCCGTCACGAACGGCAGCAGGATGCGTACTTCCGCCGAGCCGTTGGCCGCGCGCAGGATCGCGCGGAGCTGCGTGTCGAGCAGGGCCGGGTTCGCGAGCCCGAGACGGATGCCGCGCAGACCCAGCACCTGGTGCCGATCGGCCTCTTCCCCATTGCCGTCCGAGAGCTGCGCGCGGACCGCCTGCGCCTCGTCGAGGTCGAACGTGCGGATCGTCACCGGCCGCGGCGCCATCGCCGTGATCAGCCGCCGGTAGACTTCCACCTGCGCTTCTTCGCTCTCCGGACCGACGAGGCCCGGCAGCGTGTCGTCGATGAGCAGGAACTCGGATCGGAACAGCCCGATGCCTTCGGCCCCGGCGCGCAGGGCGGCTTCGACGTCGCCGACCCTGTCGACATTGGCTTCGAGCCGGATATGGCGCCCGTCGCGCGTCAGCACCGGCCCGGCGGCCGGCTCCTGGGTCGCGTCCGCGTGCGACGCTTCGCGCGCACGCCGCTCCGCGACGAGCTCGGCCGGCGGATCGATGACGAGCTCTCCTGCGTTGCCGTCGACCAGCACGGTGGCGCCGGGCCGGACGTGCGCCGTCGCCTCGCCCAGGCCGACCACGGTCGGGATGCCCAGCGAACGCGCGAGGATCGCGGTGTGTGACGTGCGGCTGCCCGCGTCGATCGCGAGGCCGGTCACCCGCGACCAGTCGACCTGCGCCGTGACCGACGGCGGCGGGTCGTCGGCCACCAGCACCAACGGCCCCTCGCCGTGCGCCAGCAGGTCCTGCCAGCCGCGCGAGCCCTCGCGCAGGTTCAGACGCAGCCGACCGGCGACGTCGGCCACGTCGCCGCGCCGATCCTGGAGGTAGCGATCGTCGATGTTCTCGAAGAGCGCTTCCACCTCGTCGAAGGCACGCTGCACCGCCCACTCGGCGTTGACCCGCTCCCCGCGAATCAGCTCGCGGGCCCGCCCGACGAGCAGCGGGTCGTCGAGCATCAGCAGCTGCGCGTCGAAGATCGGCGCCAGCTCGGCGCCCGGGCCGTCGGCGAGCTGGCCGCGGATGGTCGCAATCTGCTGGCGCGACCGCTCGCGCGCCCGCTCGAGCCGCATGACCTCCTCGTCCACGCGCTCTGGCGGAACCGGCACCCGCAGCGCCCGGCCGCGTCGCACCAGCAGGACGGCGCGTCCGGCCGCCAGTCCTCCGGCGACGCCGACCCCCTTGAGCCGCCGCATCACACACCCTCCCCGAACCCGGAGGCGACCAGCGCGGTCAGCGCATCGACCGCCGCGTCGGCATCCGGGCCCTCTGCCTCGATCGTCAGCCGCGTCCCGCGCGCGGCCGCGAGAAGCAGGATGCCCATCAGACTCTTGCCGTCGACCGTCCGGCCCTCGCGCGACAGGCGCACCTGCGCCGCGAACCGTCCGGCGACGTGGACGAAGCGCGCCGCCGCCCGGGCATGGAGCCCCAGCGCGTTCGGCACTTCGACCTCACGACGTGCGAAAGCCGTCACGAGGAGCGGCCTTCGAGCAGATCCGACGCCACGCGGACGGCTTCCTGGCCGTGCGCGTGGACGACGCGCGCGATCTCGCGGAGGTCGCCGACCTCGCGCAGGTTCGCCAGCTTCAGCAGCATCGGGAGGTTCACCCCGGTGACCACCTCGACGCGGCCCGGTTCGAGAAACGTCACGGCCAGGTTCGACGGTGTGCCGCCGAACATGTCGGTCAGCACGAGCGCGCCGACCGGCGTCGCCACGCGCTCGATGGCGGCCGCAATCTCCGCCCGCGCGTGCTCGACGTCGTCGTGCCATCCGATCGAGACCGCCTCGATGTGATCCATGTCGCCGACGATCGCCTCGGCCGCATTCAGCAGCTCGACCGCGAGCTGCCCGTGCGTCACCACCACCACACCGACCGGCAGCGACGCGCGCCGGATGCCCGTGCTCTCGTCCGTCATGCCTGCTGCTCCACGTCGCGGTGCCGCACCCGCACGCGCACCCCCTTGAGCGCCTGCAGCGCCGGGGCGAGCGCCTCGGCCACCATCACCGATCGGTGCCGGCCGCCGGTGCAGCCGATCGCGATCGTCAGGTAGGTCTTGCCCTCGCGCAGGTACTGCGGCACGAGGAAGACCAGGAGATCCTGCAGCCGCTCGATGAACTCGCGCGTGATCGGCTGCTGCTCCAGGAATTTCACCACCCGCTTGTGGCGGCCGGTGAGCGGGCGCAGTCCGTCGACGAAGTGCGGATTCGGCAGGAACCGCACGTCGAACATCACGTCGGCGTCGAGCGGCACGCCGTGCTTGAATCCGAAGCTCACGAGCGTCACCAGGAGCCTTCGGCGGCCCGTGCGCCCCTCGGCCATGCCGAGGAACTGCTCGCGCAGCTGGTGCACGGTCAGGTTCGTCGTGTCGACGATCTGATCCGCGAGCGCGCGGATCGGCTTCAGCTTCCGCCGCTCCGCGCGAATGCCTTCCACGACGGGCCGATCGAGCGCCAGCGGATGCGGGCGCCGCGTCTCGCTGAAGCGCCGTACCAGCGTCTCGTGGTTCGCCTCCAGGAAGATCAGATGCGGCTCGAGCCCGGGCGTGTCCTTCAGCCGCTTCCAGACCTTCGGGAAGTCCCGGACGAACGCGCCCTCGCGCACGTCCGCGACGATCGCGACCCTCTGGAGCCCCGCACTCTCCCGCTGTGCCAGCGCCGCGAGCGTCGGGATCAGCTGCGTCGGCAGATTGTCGATGCAGAAGTACCCGACGTCCTCGAGCGCCCGGAGCGCCTGCGACTTGCCCGCGCCGGAGAGGCCGGTGACGACGACGAAGCGCCCGCGGGGAGTCCGGGCGGACCGCCGTGTCCGCGTCATCCGTCGGCTCCCGATTCCGAGGGCACCGGGCTTCCGGCGGCCAGGCGCTCCGTGAGCGTCCGCGCCGGGTGGTACCCGCGCGCCTTGAGCAGTTCGTTCCGGGCCGCCACCTCGACGAGCATCGCGACGTTGCGGCCCGGAGCGACGGGCATTTCCACGAGCGGCACGCGCACGCCGAGCAACTCGTGCCAGCGCGCGTCGATGCCCAGTCGTTCGTACTCCCGCTGCGCATCCCACCGTTCCAGCCGCACCACCAGCCCGATGCGTTTGGCCGGGCACACGGCCGACACGCCGTACAGCGCCTGCACGTCGATGAGTCCGAGCCCGCGCACCTCCATGAAGAACCGCGCGGCCTCCGGTCCGGTCCCCTCCACCCACGACTCGCTGCGCCGCCGCACCTCGACGACGTCGTCAGCCACGAGACGATGACCGCGCGAGACGAGATCGAGCGCGCACTCGCTCTTGCCGATGCCGCTCTCGCCGACGATCAGCACGCCGAGGCCGAGCAGGTCCACCAGGTCTCCGTGCACCGTCGTCCGCTCCGCGAGGTGGGCTTCCAGCCGCGCGGTGACCTGCGCGATCACCGTACCCGTCGACGCGGATGCCAGCAGCAGCGGGACACCCGCCGCCTCGCAGGCGGCAATCAGCTCCGGAACGGGGCGCAGGCCGGCGGTGGCGAGGATGCAGGGGATGTCGCGCGCCAGCAGCTGCGCGGCCAGCGCCGTGCGCTCGGCGGGGCTCCGGCTCTCGAGGAACCGCACCTCGCTCTGGCCGAACACGAGCATGCGGCCCGGCCGGATGTACTCGTGGAAGCCGGCGAGCGCGAGGCCGGTCTTCTGGACGTGGGGGCTGCGAATGGGCCGATGGAGGCCGACCCGCCCGGCGAGGATCTCGACGCCGAGCCCCGGCGTCCCCTCGTGCGGCTCCAGCAGGACGCCCACGGCGACCGCGTGCGGGGTCGACATCGCTCGTGCGTCTACCGATCGGGCTCGACCAGCCCGAACTCGCCGCGGCGCCGGCGCAACAGGACGTTGAGCGTGTCGGTGTCGGCGTTGCGGAACACGAGGAACGGCTCGCCGGTGCCGGCCAGTTCCTGCGCGGCGGTCTCGACGGTCATCGGTTTGAGCTGCGCGCGCGAGACGCGCACGATTCGCGGGAGCTGCGCGGGGGCGGGAGCGGCAGCGCCGTCCACGGTGTCCGGCGGCGCGTTCGCCGCGCGGCCCGTCCCGACGGCCTGGCGCTTGCGCTCGCGCCACTTCCCTTTCACCTTCGCGCCCTGCTTCTCGATCCGGGCGACCGCGGCCGTGAGGATCTGCTGCCAGTTGTCGCCGCTGCCGCGGCCGGCGAGGATGTGGTCGCCGCGCATGTGCACGGTGACCTCCGCCGTGCGCCGGGTCTTCTCGCGGGCGCAGACCACCTGCGCGGAGACGATCGTGTCCCCCAGCAGGCGCTCCAGTTTCTGGAGCTTGCGCTCGACGAGGGTGCGAAGGCCGGGTGAGATCTCGAGATGACGGCCGGTGAGGACGAGTCGCATGGGCATCTCGACGGCGCGCCGCCGGTCCGGCAGGCGGCGTGCGCCGGGTCCGGAACCGCTCAGTAGAGCACCTTCCGCTGATTCGACGTCGGAATCTTCAGCTCCTCGCGGTACTTCGCGATGGTCCGTCGGGCCAGGACCAGCCCCTCACGCTGCAGGATGCTCACGATCTTCGAATCCGACAGCGGCTTCTTCGGATCCTCGGACTCGATGATCTTCCGGATCCGCTGCTTGATCGTCACCGACGAGACGCTCTCGCCGTAGGACGACGAGATGCCGCTGTGGAAGAAGTACTTCATCTCGAACACGCCCTGCGGCGTGTGCATGTACTTGTTCGTCACGACGCGGCTGACGGTGGACTCGTGCATGCCGATGTCGTTGGCGACGTCGCGGAGCACCAGCGGACGCAGGTGCTCGATGCCGCGATCCAGGAAGTCGCGCTGGAAGTTCACGATGCTGCGCGCGACCTTGTAGATCGTGTTCTGCCGCTGCTGCACCGACTTGATCAGCCAGCGCGCCGCGTTGAACTTGTCGCGGACGTACGCGCGCGTCTCCTCGCCGTGGTTCGCGTCCTTGTCGAGCAGCCGCCGGTACGTCGGGCTGATCCGCATCTGCGGCAGGCCGTCCTCGTTCAGGAACACGACGTACTCTTCGTCGATCTTCTCGACGAAGACGTCGGGCGTGACGTACTGCGAGGGCGTGGGGTTGAAGCGCAGCCCCGGCTTCGGGTCGAGGTGACGGATCACCTCGAGGTGCTCCTTCAGCTCCTCGATGGTGAGGCCGAGCTTGCGCGAGATGTCCGGAATCTGGTGGTTCTGCAGCGCGCGCAGATGATCGGTGACGATCTTCTCTGCCGGCGTTCCGGACAGTCCGAGCACGCGCAGCTGGAGGACCATGCACTCCTGCAGGTCGCGTGCGGCGACCCCGACGGGGTCGAACGCCTGCACCATCGTCAGCGCGCGCTCGACCTGATCGACGGGCCACGGGCCCATCGCCGCCAGCTCGTCGAGCGACGCGACGAGATAGCCGTCATCGTTGAGGTTGCCGATGATCGCCTCGCCGATCTCGCGCATGACCGGGTCGTCGGTCTGGAGCGAGAGCTGCCAGAGCAGGTGGTCCGACAGCGAGCTGCTGGTCGAGAGTGTGTTCTCGATCGGCGGCAGCTCGCGCACCTCCTGCGGCGTCCGCGGCCGGTAGCCGTCGTCGAGGTACTCGCCGAAGAAGTACTGATAGTCCGCGTCGTCCCAGGTGTCGCCCTGCTGAGTGTCGGGCTTGTCGTCCGCCTTCTCCTCGGGGCTCTGCGCGTCGGCCTGGGTCTCCTCGACGGGGATCTCCTCGAGCATCGGGTTCTCGACCATCTCCTGCGTCAGCAGATCGTGCAGCTCGAGCGTCGACATCGGCAGCAGCTTGATCGCCTGCTGCAGCGACGGCGTCAGAATCAGCTTCTGAACGAG